>DATFBG010000112.1:0-10252 GCA_035253945.1 Nitrososphaeraceae archaeon
GCAGTTGTATTCATTTAACTATTCGATAAGTCTTTTAAGATTGAATAGCTGATATAACGGTTGTGTGTTCAATTATAGGATATAAGGGAAATGCATTTGCAGCTCCCTTGATTGTTGAAAGCTTAAAAAAGATGGAGTATAGAGGTTACGACAGTGTGGGAATAGCCACATTGAATAATGGAAATATTTTCGTCAAAAAAGGTGTCGGAAAAGTGGCACAGGTTAGCAAGTCACTTCATTTTAAGAACATGCCGGGGCAGATAGGAATAGGTCATACCCGATGGGCTACACACGGCGGGATTACCCAAGCAAATGCCCACCCTCATGGGGCATGTACGTCAGAAATTGCAGTGGTTCACAATGGAATAATAGAGAATTATAAGGAGTTAAAAAAAGACCTTATAGCCGCTGGACACAGATTTAAGAGTGAAACAGATAGCGAGGTCATTGCGCACTTAATTGAGCAGACCCTTTCTCAGGTAAACGACAAAGTGCAGGCCGTTCTACAAGTTTGTAATAAGCTAGATGGAGCATATGCCTTTGTTGCTATTTTTGATGATGGAACGATCTGTGGAAGCAGATATGACGAGCCTCTTATTATAGGGTTGGCTAATGATGGGTACTTTATCTCAAGTGATGTGCTAGGATTTCTTCAATATACAGACAGGGCCATTTTTTTGGATAATAAAGATATAGCCCTTATTACAGGAAAAACCCTCCATTTGTATGATTCAAGTGGGAAAGTTGTGAGCCGAGGTGTTACCCAAGTCGCTTGGGAGCTAGGGGCAGAAGACAAAGGAGCCTACGCCCACCACACTCTGAAAGAGATCCACGAGCAGAAGAAAAGCGTACTGAAAGGAATGAATCAAGATGAAAGAAACCTTCTGAGATTTTGCGATATCTTGCTGCATGCCAAAAGTGTCTATATAACTGGGAGTGGAACTAGCTACCATTCGGCTTTGCTCGCAAAGCACATTTTTGCCAAGCTAGCAAAAATGCGCACAGAACCTGTCGTTTCCAGTGAATTTCAGAATGTTCTTGATTTCATTGATAAGGATAGCGTAATATTAGCAATATCGCAAAGCGGGGAAACTGCTGATGTATTAAATTCAGTCAAACTTGCCAAGGAATCAGCAGCAAAAATACTATCCATTGTCAATATCAGCACATCTTCTCTGGCACGGATCAGTGATTCATTTCTTACAGTTAATTGCGGGCCCGAGGTGGGGGTTGCTGCTACTAAGAGTTTTACAGGGCAGCTCTCTGTGATTTATACAATCATAGACAAGTTATGCAGCGGATCTATCGGAGTTGTTAGCAAAAAACAAGAGATAACATCAGCAATAGAGTCTGTTCTATCTGTGGAAGAGCAGACAATTAGAATTGCCAACTTGCTGAAGGATAGTCGTGATGTATATATCCTAGGCAAGTCCTTGCACTATCCAATTGCCCTAGAAGGTGCATTAAAGATTAAAGAACTAACATATATTCATGCTGAAGGGATTGCAGCCGGTGAATTAAAGCACGGACCACTGGCATTGATTGACATCAACAGCATCGTCATAGTAATCAATCCATGTGACACTACATTCAAGGATGTATTGTCAAATGCTCATGAAATAAAGTCCAGAGGGGCCACAATCATAGGAATATCAAATGAATTAGAAGATGTCTACAATCATTTCATTAAATTGCCCATACTAGATAGTATATTGTACCCTATTATTGAGATCATTCCACTTCAACTACTTGCATATCATCTTGCCCTAAAGAAAAATGCGGATCCGGATTACCCGCGTAACCTTGCAAAATCAGTAACAGTACGGTGATCCAAACTCCCTTCATTATTGGCTAAGTAAGGTTCTGAAAGTATAGTAGCAAATTCTTTTTCACGAGGTCATAAATTCAATGAACTCCTCTCGACTACCAGACCTAAGTGCAGGGTTATTTTCCTTCTCTTTGGCTATAGTGGACCACGGGGTGAAACCATAATTGTGTCCAGGGTAGACAATAAGTTTTTCATCTAGTAGACAGATTTTATTATACAAGCTATCATACATTTCATTTATATCTCCTCCTTCCAGATCTGCCCTACCGCAGGTTCCTACGAATAAAGTATCACCAGTAAGTATAAACTCATCATTTACCACCAAACAGATGCTTTCTTTTGAATGTCCTGGAGTATGCAGTACCTTGATCACAATATCCCCCAACTTAATTGGCTCCCCATCAGACACGGATATGTAGTTCCCTTTTTGAATTGATTGCTGATATTGTATTACAGGTGCATCGGTGCGGGCTGCAACTTGTTCATTCCCTAAGACATGATCAAAATGATTATGAGTGTTAATTATCATTTTAACCTGCCATTTATGGCTCTCCAGAATTGCGTATATCTTTTCCAAGTCCCATGAAGGATCTATAACGGCTGCAGCTTTACTGTCATCATCAGCAACAACGTAGCTGAAGTTACTCATGGGTCCCACTTCTACCTGTACTACTTCGGCTCTCATTTTAGGTAAAAACCCCATCTTCTGCCTCAGGTGGAATTCCAATTCGTTGAACTTGAACACTGCCGGTATATTTCTTGGATGAATTTAGTCCCTTCTTCATTCGGTGAAACGTTATAGTGGCATTAGCCTTTATGCATTTATTTGATGGTTTACCAGAATTAGGGTCAAGTCCTGATGGAATATCGATTGCCAATGTATATGCTTTAGACTGATTAATCTTATCAATTGCAAAAGAGTATGGCTCCCTGATCTGACCTTTAACTCCTGTCCCAAGCAGGCCATCCAGAATGATGTCCGCATCTTCAATTTCTAATTCTATAGCTCGACTTAAATTACTTTGATGATGGTTTTCCATAGTTATCCTTTTTAATGATTTCATCTTACTAATGATCCTCCAGTTTATCTTTGCCTCGGGGGTTCGAATCTCTTTTGGTGCTGTCAAAAGAAGAACTGCAATGCGGGCAAGATGGGATGCGGCCAAATGGCGACATGCGACGAAGGCATCGCCTCCATTGTTCCCACTCCCACACACAGCAACGATTTTTTTACTTTTTAGGCTGCTGTCGAGCTGACGAAGTATAAAATCTGCCGTTCCGTGACCTGCGTTTTCCATCATTAATAGTCTCTTCATACCAAGATGGACATGGGCGTTTTCTTCTATTGCATACATTTGTTCTGAGGTAACAGAATGATTGCTCATATTTGTCATTGGCTTCTTCTGGAATACTCAAATGGAGTATTTCGTATATTTATTATATCACTTTGCCAAGTAACAAGAAATAGATAAGGAATGAAGTATTTTAGTAATGCTGACATCAGTGAACAAATTACAAGAGTCATTACGTGCAATAAATGAAGAGCTCAAGAGAACAGAGGAAAGAAGAGAGAAGCTTCTGAAGGAAACACGAGAGATTGTCTCATTGTGCAGCAAATCGATTGTGGACATGCACTATCAGAGGAAAAAGGAAGCAAAAGAAAAACTGACTGAGGCTAATACAATGCTGGTCGAACTTCGAAACTACACAACTGGGGACCTACAAAAATATCTTTCAGTTCCGGAACAAGAGTTTGTAGAAGCATCTACGTTAATGTCCATTGTTGAAAACTCGGAAGTTCCTGGATTGCCTGATCTTAAAGTGTCAGGATCTGCCTACACCATGGGATTGCTTGATTGCGTAGGAGAAATCAAACGAATGATTTACGACAGAGTTAGAGCTGGTAGCCCCGAAGGCGCGCATGATCTTTTCAATTTTATGGAACAGATTTACAGTTCAGTTTACCCTTTTGCCATTTATGATAACCTTGTTGGGGGCCTCAAGAGAAAATTAGATGTCGCGAAAATGTTAATTGAGGATGTACGAGTGTTGCTGACTGAGGAATCAAGAAGAGGGAATTTGATAAGGGCGATTGAGCAGCTGGAGGAACGGATTTCTGGTATCAGACCATAAGGAAGTATTTCATACCCAATTTTTCCTATTGATCCAAATAGTGATCGCAATTGCTCTCATTGAAACTGTGAATAGGCGTGAGCAAGATAGTCCAGTAAAATCTTGTGCCACTTTTCAAACCCTTGTGGATCAGAGGGATAATCATGATAATGCTCTACCAGTTTCTTATTCATATTCGCTGTATATCTCAGGCTTTCGGCTAAACGTCTGTTAAATGACCCTCTAATAATCATAGACATCATATCAAGAGAACTAAATTCAGGATGTTGTCCATTTGTTATACTATCGATATCCATTTTGGAAAGAAAATGCTTCATTCCGTAATCGATATCTCCGTTTGTGAGTGTTTGCAACATCCTGCGAAAAACCTCAAGCCCAGCAGTCTTGTATCCATATTCATTTATGTAATTAGTATTGTATTTCCATAATCCTTTTTCTGTCGTATCGGTCGCTTCTATAGCTTCTACGGCATCTTTTCCGGCTATCGTGGCGGCAATAATTGCAGGTCCTATTCCACCTGCATCGAGAGGCTTAGGCATCCACGCTGAATCTCCTACCATCATAAATCCATTTGCTACTAGGCAATCATTCTGTCTTCTTACAGATACCTGCCAAGTACCCCAACAGTTTCCCCGGTCCGTTTCTTCACAGGCCATGGTGGGGTTGGAGATGACTGGGTTACTTCTGACGTAATTGTCGATAAGTGCCTTGACGTCTTGATGGATACCTATATTAGCATTATACCGGTCCAATGCCTTCTGCTGTACGCCTAAACCAATATTGACCTTGTTCTCTCCCTTTGGAAATACCCATGCGTAGCCCCCGGGAGCGATCTTTTGGTCTAAATGTATAATACAATATCGTGGATCGAAATATGTTTTATCTTCAGAAGCCTTTTCGAAATTGTAGATATACCTTCCAGTAGCTTCAAGGTCGAGCCTATCGATTTTTGTCTGTATAAATGACTTTATTGGTAGATTTGTTCTAAGAACTGAAGTAACTCCAGTCGCATCTATTACAAGCCTAGATGTTTTCTTAAAGACTTCATTTGTTATCAAATCCTGTCCCGCTATGCCCACGACCGTACCATTCTCCGCTAACACCGAGCGGAGGGCAATATTGCCTCGTATTTCAACGCCCAGTTTCAGTGCATCCTGAAGTTGTTTCTGTGGAAGCATCTTGCGATTGAGCAGATAGCCTTCTCCATCAAATGAAATGGCAGCTTCATGATTTGGTGAATAGGCCATTACTCCTTTGACTGGGTGCTCGATTTCAGGATATCCCCATTTCAGTCCGATTCTTTCAGTCATATAGTCTACTGACTTCTTTCCAACTGCATCACCACAGATCCAACCCGTTATAGTTTTCCTTCCTAGAATGGATAGAGGGTTCCTATCTATAACAATAATTCGCAATGCTTGGTTAGAGTAATATGCTGCCGAAGAGGCCACGATTAGACCCGCCAGACCACCTCCGGCAACAATGAGATCATAGTCGTGCTTGTTCAAATACACCTTAGGAAAACTGTCTGGACTATATGATTTTTATTGTATGCATAACAGCCAATTGCAGCGTGTTGCACCCTGGTTAGTAGTAAATACTTACTGCTGGCTGGAGTTATTAGAATTTTTACTCAATTATGTCGTGACAATGGGCAGGATGCTTGCTGGGAAACTAATAGATTACTTGACTCAGTGGAAGAAATAGGTAACATAAATGATTCGTGTCCAGGCTGGATTTCTCTTTCTTGGTTGATTAATATAGCGAAACGATACTTCAAGCCATACTGCCGGGGTCGCCTAGCATGGGAGGGCGCAAGCCTGGAAACAACTTCTAGATAGCTTGTGACCTATAAAGGTCCCGAGGGTTCAAATCCCTCTCCCGGCGCTTTGGATTTATTGCAGTCAATAACATGTTCTCAGTAGAGAAGTCGGACATTAAAGATGCTTTCATCGCGGGAGAATGCATAACCATATACAATCAGTCTTACATTAAATCTTCACCAGTTTGTCTTGTCTTAAATCATCTTGATAAGCTATCAATAATCGCATCTCTGCCCGACCATATTAAATCATGATTTGCCGGGTGTGTAAACATTGTAATGTAAACACTCATGATTCAGCTAATGCATCTACTTCAGCAAATAAGATTTGAAGAAGTTCCAAACCAAAATGACAGAAGCAGAACTTTCCAACAACACAGTTTAAATGGATTTATCCCTAGCAGGTAATCCTCAACTTTTATGTGCTTACTTAGTGCGTGCTCATAGAGCTTTGCTTGAGATCGGGTGGGGAACGCCAAACTCTGGGATACGTATTGGGCTTCATTATTATCCTTTTCATAACAAAAGCGAAACCGCTAGTTCCATTTTCAATGTCTTTCGATGTCATAATGGCTTCTGAGAGGCCGACAATCTCTCCTTTGATGGTATAAATTCCAACAAGTTCTCCAGGCCTTAGGTCATAGGGTATAGCAATAATTCCAGGAATTGCTAATTGTGCTCCATGACATAATGCATCAACAGCTGTATCTCTTATTACGACAGCCCGTAAACTCTGAAGACAGTGTTCTATAGGCTTAATAAGTCGTCGCAGCTTTGTTTCATCCCCAGTTTCCTTATAACATTCAAAGGCGTCTAATATGTCATGCAGCCTTACAAAAGTATCTGTCTCCTCTGAGAAATAGTTGACTCTTGTTCTTCTGAGTTCTATCATGGTTGCTCCTGAACCAAGAACCTCCCCTAAATCATATATAATCTTCCTAACATAAGTGCCAGCTTGGCACAATATTCGCGTTAATACAAGGCGCTCATATTGCTCCAAAAGGTCAAAACAATATACAGTCCGAATTCTTGTACCCCGACGAACGGCAGATCGTTGAGGTGGTCTTTGGTAAATGTCCCCAGTGAATTCCTTCATCACGAGTTCGATTTTTCTTGAAGTGATGTATGAATGCATTCTAGCTAGCGCGTAATATTCTTTTGGTCCTAAAGTCAAGACCTGCAATGCTTTAGTTGCTTCTCCGAGGCCCAATGGCAGTAGGCCAGTAGTTCCGGGGTCAAGAGTTCCACTGTGGCCTATTTTGGACAATCTTAATATTTTTTTTACCCAAGATACAACCTCGTGACTGGTGGGACCAGAAGGTTTGTCAAGTAGTACAAGTCCGTAATCAAGTAAGCTATTCAATGGCCTTCTGTCTGGTATGTGTCCATATCTATCATTTGTAGTATCATCATCTATCTTCAGAAGATTTTGTAACTGGGGCAGTAACAACAACTAACTACTCAGGTCCCTTTTACAATTGGGAAGCTCGTCAGCAAGCAACCATTTAATAATAAACTTTGAAACTTCAATCAAAGAAGGGAGACTCAAAATATCGGTGTTCAGACAGAAATCAAATACTTTAAGATCTTCCCCAAAATTGAAGCCGTATAGATCTTTATAGATATCCTTATTTTCTTCATCTCTTATTTCTATTATTTTTTTGGCCTCGCTATAGGGTATATTGTCTCGATTTGCCATTCTATGTGCTCTGTTTTTCTGTGAACTCTTCAACCAAAACTTAATGATGCCATCCTCATCCACCAGCCAAGGCAAGGTATAGCTTGTTATCACCGCGTTTTCGCTTTTGATTATTTCAATCAGCTTCTTGTCGACTTGATTATCAAATGATGGATCTAATTTCCTTTGTTGCATAAAGCTTTTAGCCTCTTTGGTATCCCACCAATCATCTCTAGATGTCGTATATCCTTTAGCTTCCGCTAGTATCTTGAGGATATCCCCTCCACTATATAACTTGAGATTAAATTCTTTCCCCAGCTCAGTCGCCATCGTAGTCTTGCCAACAGCAGGCCAACCGGATATTATTATACTCAGTCTTGGTTCCAGCGAACTGTTTTCCATAAATTCACACGTCTTATGTGATGCCAGGCATGGACGTTCCAGTTATCTTTGATATTATGCCGCTAAAAGCAAATGACGTTATTAGAAACCAGCCCCAAAGAAAAACTTCCCCTTCAACACTACAAGCTCCCCTAGGTTGGCCGCTCTCATTTACCTGCGTGTCAAGTTTAACGTTTTGCTCACTACACATAATCCATGGAATATGAATAGGCGAAACGGCTGTGGTGGCTCCAAATATAGAAGGAAAAACAAAAATCCAAAGTAAAAATGAAGGCATCATGTATATTAGCATAGGCCGCATCTGTTGCTGTTGCATCTCCATTGTCATCTTATTTACATAAGCCTGTTTTTTCTTTAGCTCTTCCACCCTAACCTTGTCTTGTTTCCTAATAGCCTCTGTATACTGCTTTCGCCACTCATTGGTCTCCTTCATAACCTTGGTCATTTTTCCTACATCCGTAGTCTTTTTTCTAAGCATTGCAAAGGCGTAATTCATCCCTATTGATATAAAAGCAGACACAATCATCGCCGATACCATATCTGGAAACAGTGGATGCGTAGTGTAGTGGGGGGCAAGTCCGACCTGCATAATAACTGAAAACATAAAATTGACGTCTATAACCAACTACTTTCCCACCAATATGCTAACTATATCCTGAGCAGCCTTGTTTGCTTGATTGTTATCATTTTTAATAATGGTAAAAGGAGATCCGGTTAGATTTGCTGAGGACACTATCATGATTCTTGAAATATCAATCTCGTGTTGAATCTCTTCTTCGGAGGGCAGATCTCTGTGCCTAGTCGTATCCACTTGACGTCTCATTAAAATTTCCCCTGCATTAGCAATGATTAGCAGTAAATGAGTTGGTCTTACGATTTGGGTTACGTTCATTGGAATGCCAGGGTAATACCATTCGGAAGTTTTTATGAAGAGATGTGTATCAATAATTATGATTCTTTCTTTCATTTGCGCTATTCTATTGGCAGCATCTTCCTGAAGGTTTTTTTGTTCTTCAATAGAGAGGTTGCGCATTTCGTCTCTATTTTTGACTCCCTTCTTTTTCGCCTCTTCAAACATTAGTGATCCAAATACAACTGTTTCTGCTTTCAATCCTTTTCCCTCAAGAATAGTTTCTACTTCCGAAATGATGGTTGTTTTTCCGACTCCAGGTATACCCACTATTACTGCCCGTATACTACTATTTTCTTCCAAGAAGAGCCGCCAATTTAGGCATGTGAACATCGACCTGTTCCCTGATAAGAAGATTATAATAATTCACTAAAATGTCAACCATAAGCAGAATTCCAATTCCTGTACCAAAAACAGTCAACACATCAGATACAGAGGCCAATAATCCGATTATAATACCGCCAGCAATTGTGACAGAAGGGATATACTTATTTAGTAATACCTCCACTGAGCCTTCTGACCGCCTGAAACCAGGAACTTGTACATCAGCATCCAGTAAATTTTTGGCAGCCTTACCGGCGGATAAGCCACCAAGTTCGACCCACAACCGTCCGAAGATAGTGACCACTGTAGTTAGGAAGAGAACATAGACCACTGCGCGGACTGGGTCTTGCAAGGCCACATCTAAGCTTCTAGGCGCAGTGATATAGTAAAGCAATCCACCAGTAGGCGACTGTGGACTACTAGGATCAAACTGTGCAATCCAATTAAACCCAGGACTATTATTTTGAGGATTATAGTTGGCCCACAACATCTGACCCATGAAAACCGCATTTGCCAGTAAAGCTGAGGCGAGTATGACTGGAATATTTGACGTATATAACAGCTTTATAGGGTAAACAGCGGTAAAGCCTCTATATTTTGTAGAGACAATGGGGATGTCTATATGAATGCCTTGGATATACACTAGCAGCAATAGTATACAGGCAGTCACAAAGAGGCCAAATAAGCTTGGAAGCTGGCCTACTCTGAATATTGCTTCAGTAATATCTCCATTTATAGCGGAATCAATGACGAACGGGATAACACCAACTGGACCGTCATCTGCTGGAATTGGACTGAACATACTCCACATTATGCCCTGAGCCACACCAGCCATAATAAACAGACTTATGCCGGATCCAAGACCCCAACCTTTTTGGACCAGCTCATCGAGCATCATTACGATGAAACTCGCGGCTATCAACTGCCCTACTACCACAGGTACAAATGCAGGGCTTGCCACAAGATTGCCGTAGACGCTTACGCCATATAACGAACCTTCTGCAACTATTACCACTATTGTCACTATTTTGGTAGCTGACGTGAAAAGTGCTCTATCGTCTGGATTTTTGAAGTTAAGTTTTAGCAGATCTGATCCCTTTAGCAACTGCATTAATAGTCCTGCCGTTACAATGGGTCCTATCCCCAACTCCATTA
>DATFBG010000113.1:0-2094 GCA_035253945.1 Nitrososphaeraceae archaeon
TTGAAGTATCAATACATTCTCAATGGCAGTATCATCAGAAGTATCAGTCACAATCGAATTTTCTAGCTCAGATGTCATTATCTACTATCACTCAACATAATGATTGTGGACCAATTGATCATAGAACCTGACTGATTTAATATTAACAAATTCTAACATACCGTATCTTGATAACTCTCTACCAAAGCCACTTTTCTTTACTCCTCCAAAAGGAACCCTAGGATCAGAAGCTACTACATTGTTGACGGATACTATGCCTGATTCTACGCTACTTGACAATCTCTCTGCCTTGTCTAGATCTTGAGTCCATATACTTGCTCCAAGACCATACTCAGAATTGTTAGCAAGTTCTATAGCCTCAACTTCATCTTCAGCTACAATAATGGGAGCAACTGGACCAAATACCTCCTCCTGTGCTATTTTCATTTTTGGGTTAACATTCTTGAGAATTGTTGGTCTATAGAAATAACCTTTCCTTCCTATCTGTTCTCCTCCTGTAAGGGCTTCAGCACCTTCTTTAACTGACTCCTTGACTTGAGAATCTATTTTGTTTAAACCACTAGCATTAACAAGAGGTCCTATATCTGTGTCGTCGGATAGAGGATCTCCTACCCTGAGTTTTTCAGTTTTTTGAACAAACTTTTCGATGAATTCATTTGCTACGTTCTTTATTACAATAAAGCGTTTTGATGCTATGCAGCTTTGGCCACAATTAATAAAGCGGCCCTTTATTGCACCATCGGATGCTTTCTCGACATCGGCATCTTCGCATACTATGAAAGGATCGCTACCTCCCAACTCAAGCACTGTTTTCTTTATTTGTGATGTCGCTCTTTGTGCAACTTTTGCACCTACTGGAACGCTTCCTGTAAATGTTACAGCATTAATATCTGAATCAATCAGTGATTCAGCAATACTGGAGTCTCCAACTAGAGTTTGAAACACTCCATCTGGTAGTCCAATTCTGTTGAAGGTGTTCTCTATTTCAATTCCACATTGCATGGTGGCACTTGCCGGTTTTAATACAATAGTGTTGCCAACCATTAACGAAGGAGCTGCAAATCTTAATGCTTGCCAGTAAGGGAAATTCCATGGCATTATACTACCAATTACTCCAATAGGCTGAAATCTTATCACAGCTTTTCGGGCATCGGTGTTGACAACTTCATCTGTTGAAAGGATCTGTCCATTATCAGCATAATATTCAGTCACCCACGCACATTTTTCAACTTCAGATCGAGCTTCTTTTATTGCTTTTCCCATTTCATTTGTGGCTCTCTTGGCAAGGTTCTCTTTGTCTTTTCGTAGTTGATTAGCAAAATCATGAAGGAGATCAATTCTCTTGCTTGCATCTTTTTTCCAATCTTGGAATGCAATTTGTGCTTTCTTTACCTTGCCATTTATCTGATCTTTGGTCATTATTTCATATTCGTTAAGAACGTGCTCTGTTGCAGGGTTTATTGTCTTAATCGTCTTTACTTTCCCTTCATTCATGGATTTATCACTCCTCTGCCAAGGATTTTACCTTCTTTTAACATTGTTAATGCTTCCGTTGCTTGATTGAGCTTAAATTGATTTGAGACAAGTGGTTTGATTACTCCTCTTCTTGCTAACGAAACTAATTCTACCATCTCACTCAGTGTCCCAGTGTACGATCCGATTAATCTATAAGCCCTAGTTGGCATACTTACTAAACTTAACTTTAATTCACCTCCAAAGAATCCTACCAAAATTAACTTCGCTCTTCTTCTAAGAAATTGAATATCGGACTCTACAGTCTTTGAAGCATTGACAAAGTCAATCACTGCATCGGCACCCATCTTATCAGTCAATTCCATGACTGCTTTTACTGGATCGTCTTTTTTAGAATTTATAGTATTGTCTGCACCATTCTTTTTTGCAGCTTCTAATTTTTCATCATTTAAATCCAATGCAATTATTTTAGAGCCTGTGACTGCTTTTGCTAATTGTATAGCCATCAAGCCTAACCCTCCTGCACCAACAATAACCACATTATCATTTGGTTTTAGGTTAGCATTCTTTACTGCTCCATAAGCTGTAAGCGCAGAACATGATAATGTAGCACTTGCATTA
>DATFBG010000114.1:0-4413 GCA_035253945.1 Nitrososphaeraceae archaeon
CTTAAATCTCTTATTTGAAGAGATAACTGATACATCATCCTTTCCAATCCGCGTTGCTCTACGAATATAATCATTAGTCTCAGCCCGATGAGTTTTCCTTAGGTTAAAGATAAAGAGATTTATGATTTCCTTTTCATTTAACCGTTTCATAAACCGACTGGACCTTATTAATTATTCTATTATAAAGAGTCCGTACGAGGGATACTTTCGATTCAACAGACACTCTAATAGCATGCTCTGTGTTGGAAGCCCTGACAAGAACCCACGAGTCGTCGTCTATGATAGCTTTAATGCCATCTATTGTTATGATATTTGACGATTCTCTCTTTAGAATATCCGATAATTTTTCTATAACCTCGCCATGCATATACGAGGGTAGAGGCATTTTTGTCCTTATCTGGGAGTATTGACCCGAAAGTTTCATGCATTCATCGATCGTTTTAGTATTAAGAGATGAGATTATTGCACTTGCCAAGAACCCATCCCTACACATGTTAAATTTCGGCAGGATAAATCCAGCGCTGCTTCCTTCTCCACCCGCGTCTGCATCTTCCTTTAACATTTTGCTAACTACATTAGATTCACCCACCTTTGAAAAATCAAACGTGACTGAAGCAGAACTGTGCGACTTTGCGAATTTTTCTATTGTTACACTAGTATCTATGCTTGTGACAAACTTCTTCATTCCCAGACTAAGTGCACTTGCCATGCAGAGCAATAACGTTGTGTCGGGAGCTAATTTCTTACCGTGCTCGTCAACTACGACAAGCCTGTCTCCATCCAAGTCTAGTGCGAATCCAAAGTTAAGTTCATTTGCAACTACTAGATGTATTAAGTCATTCAGGTCATCCACCGTAGGGTCTGTGCCCCTTGACGATATCCCATAAACATCATTGATGCTGTGAAATTTGTAACCTAGATTCTTAAACAATTTATTAATATATCCACAAGCTGCCCCACCTCCTGGGTCGAGTCCTACCTTGACGTGATTATTTGAGTGTGTCGAGTTTTGTGACTGCTTTAGTAGTTGTACTATTTCATTTATATAATTTGAAACAGTTTGAAATGATTTGCCATAAACATGGGTTAGCTTTTTTTCTATAGAGGGCATGCCACTTAACATAATGTGCAGTTCGTTCTCGAAAATTCCTCTCCCCTCTAAGATGAACTTTAGACCGTTCCATTCCAGCGGATTGTGAGATGCTGTTACTATGCATCCTGCTCGATACTTTCGTGATTCATGAAATACCATTGGTGTTGGTGCAACATTGAGGTCATATACTTCCACCCCTTCTTGCATAAGCGACGCTGCGGCAATCTTGGCAATGGCCATACTCGATGGTCTTGTGTCTCTTCCAAGTACACATTTCTGCTCCGGTTTGGCCAGAGATCGCGCAAATAATCTGCTAAATTTTGCGACCTCATCCAAGCTAAGGTCATCATCAGTATAAACACCCCTAATACCAGAAATTGATACCTTCACAAACGAAATTACAAATCGAGGAGTATTAATTCTGTACTATTCTTCGACTTTCCTAGTGAAATGACTTCCTGATGATTCCTTGTTCAACGCATGAAGAATTAAATAAAGAGCTATAAATTTTCATATAATACCCAACCCGAGAAATCGCCCTAGTAGCTCAGCCTGGCAGAGCGAAGGTTTCGTAAACCTTAGGTCCCGGTTTCGAATACCGGCTAGGGCTGCCATTAAGACGAGATAAGGACAAATCTTACTTTTCTGCGTCATTAAAAACAATGAAACTACCGTTGTTGGGGTCTTTAATGACTCGATGGACAATCATGTAGCCCTTATTAACAGGCTACGGCAATTCAGAATCAATGAAATAAAGGAACTTTAGCATGTAGAAGTACCATAGACAATAATGCATATTGCGCCATAGGCAATAATAGTAATAACAATACAGCAATTATGGCGGATGATACATGACCGCTTTTCTTTCCATTAATACTTTGAATACAAGGACTACAATTGTCCAAGCCAATCCTGCAACAATACGTATTACAAATGGTTTCGGATGCCACAATCGTTATTCAACCATAGTTAAAGCCATAAAAATTTAATTTATCTAAATTCTGGCAAGTTAGTGTTATCTCATATAAGAATACAAAAAATGAATGGGTATGAAGTTGCAAAGAGAATTAAAGGTATTATACCAGGAACTAAAATCATAACTATGACTGCCCTTGAATTCAATGGGAATATCTGTAAAATTTTGCGATCGGTCAAGATACATGGATTTGCGCAAAGCCCGGATCATTAGAAAAGTTTGTAAATACCATTGAAAGCATATCCTTGACTAGTAGCATAGGTCAAAATTCATTAACAATTTCGTACAGATGCGCAGCGTGACGATAGACTATTCTAAAACCGTATTATTAGCTGAGTTGAATTTCTGTCAGGCGACATAGCAGATAATTCCCCCTCATTTAAAGATTTACTGACAATATAGTACAATTTCAGGGTTTAAGAAGAGATATCTCTACAAAATATCCGCCTGATCCGTTCATTGAATATCTACCCCTCAGATGGTGCTAGATGCGTGGGTACTCATAGGGTATGAGTGTCTGAAAGAGATCATTCTTACATTTCCCGCCAGCGGAATAGGCTATACATATGGAGTCACACGTCTTCTTAAAGACTTGCATATATTTCTTATAGTAACTTCTGTTACTCCTGCAGCTTCCGCGAGGCCCTTTTGTCTTATATGGTCATCGTCTTTTGTAGCTATACTAGCTAAGTATAGAACCGAGGCTGCAAATCCCATTGGATTTTTTCCAGCAGACAATACTATCTCGTCTTTGGCTATGTTGCCCATGAGCCTGATCGCATGTCGTTTAGTCTTATCACTAAGGCTTACTTTGTTGGCAATCCTAATGATACAGCTCATAGGATCCACTATCGGGATTTTGATATCCAGTTCGAATACTAACGTTCTGTAGTTTCTAGCAATATCCTTGCGTTTAATGTTGCTAACAGTGGCTATCTCCTTCAGAGTTCTAGGTGCTCCCATATCTCTGCATGCAATGTACATGGCTGCAGTCAGAACTCCTACGATTGTCTTTCCCCGTGGCAATTGTCTTTCGTACGCCTTTCGATATATGTAAGCCGTTTTTTCAACTATAGCATAGGAAAGGCCAAGCTTATCCTTTAGTGTATCGAGATGTTGAAACGCCTGTCTTAGATTTCTATCCTCTGAACTATGAACTTGTATTCGAGAATCCCAAGTTCTGAGTCTTTCTATTGTGGAGCGCATTGATACGTCAAAAATTTGTCCTCCAGCATCTCTGTTGGCCCTACCTATTACTGTGGATAGTCCCATGTCATGAACAGCTAAAGATGTGGGAGACCCTGTTCGAGCTTTTTCATTCTTTTCTTCAGTAGTATATGCCCGCCATTCTGGAGTAGCCACATCTTGAGTCTTATCCGTAATTACCATACCACAATTACTACATATTATTTCACCTGATTCGTGATCGGTGATGACGTCTTCATTCTTTAGACACAGATGGCATGTCAAAGGAGGCATGATAGGTTGCATCAGTACAGAAAACTTCCTATTTTATAGGTGTATTATGTCCTTATAAAGAGTGCGCGCTAGCGGCTTGCCATACAGATGTCATTCATTCGTGTAAATTAACAGTGTATTAGTGATCTTATACATTTCGTTACGCAACAACGTCGGCTTAAGTACCACGCTCTGTACGAGACTCAACCTCGTCACCATTCTAGGCATGCTGACGCTATGTCTCCTTGCATCCACGGCTATCTTATCTACTAAGGAGGCATTATAATGATCATCTGCACTGGGTGTTTTGATTTAAAGTTTCATTCTTACGGGAGCTGCAATATAAAGACTAGACGGAAAAACCAATTACTAGAATTTTTTCTTATCATCACTCATTACATAACAGATTCTCAGAATAAACGCTGTAGCTCTCTTCATAGTACAACGCGTATCAGAGAGGTGCTATGGTCTTCATCGAATCCATATTGTAGAGTGGTATTGCATAATTTAAATTAAACGTACTGGCTGTCGTTGATTTGTGTTTAGCTAATTTTCAAGGAACATCAAAATGTAGAGGGGTTTGTGTTCCTCTCAAGTTAAAACAGCACAACTTTGATCCAGCACTCTTTAGAAGACATTCTTATATATTTGGAAAAGCCAACACTACCGTATACCTGATATAGTAGAGACTGGCCTTTCGTGGTAACTGCCCTGAAAAAAGTACAAAACATATATTAAAAATACTCCTCTTTAATTGGCGAGCTCACACCAAGGGCAAAGACACGTAAGACTGTCAAACATTCATGATTAGGCTGGAGATTGTTTTCTTTGATTTCTTTCGAGTACTTATTATAGCAGGAGTCATAATGCCTATCAAGCCTACCCT
>DATFBG010000115.1:0-2891 GCA_035253945.1 Nitrososphaeraceae archaeon
ATAACGTAGGATAACAGTATTTTTGCTTTTTTTGCGTCTATTAAGACTGTGATAAAGCTATTCCGTTTCTGAATTATATAGGCCGGTCTCAGGACAATTTAAATCCTGTCACGAAATATTTTCCAATGATAGTTTCCGTAAGGCAAGTAGTTGTAATGCACAGTAGACACGCACATTGTAACATAAAAATATTTGTCCCAATTGCCACAAACATTTCATAATATTTACACAAAAGATACATAAAACTTAAAGTAGGAGATTCATCTTCTACTCGCGTTATCCAGTAAACACATGGGTACCTCCTAAGGGTAGTCCAGTAGCAGCTGGAAATGTTACCGCTGCAGCAACAACAAACGCAACTGCTGGCTAGTAGCAGTACCTTAGCCGACTAACTCCTTTTCCTTTCTTTCTTTTTTGTATATTGTTCTATTTCTATTTTGGAAGACTATTTAGAGTATAATCCAACAATATTACAGTGCAGGGTTTACTAAGCTAAGTTCTCTCTTTGTGGCATTGTTATTCAAATATAATGATGGAATCTAAAGATCAGGCAACAAGGGCTTGATAATATATAATTGGCACAGAATCCTTTAATAAAAGGAGAATTATTATTGGCTTGTATCAGGGCATGAGGAGAATTGAGGCTATAGTTCCGCATGAGAGGATGGAGACAACCTTTGAAGGCTTAAAACAGTTAGACCTTGGAGGTCTCACTTACTATGAAGTAAAAGGCAGAGGCCAAAGACCAAGACCGGAGGTCCACGCGGGAAGAGGAACAACAAGCTTTACTCCTGCGTTCAACGCAAATGCTCTACTTGTTCTGGTGGTAAAGGACTCTATGGTCGATGCGGTTGCAGAAAATATTCTGAATAGCTCTAGCACTGGCCTTGCAGGCGAAGGTAAGTTGTTTATTTCAGAAGTTGATGATGCTGTAGATATTGGCTCTAAAGCTAGAGGAGAAGCTGCGATTTAATATAGTTATATGATTGTGCAATAATGCTTTTTGTGGCTATGTGACCTGAGTGGAGCTCCAAGCATAGAAGACTTGTTACATAATTTTAGCAAAAGAATTGGACTCTTTGGCCTCTAAGTCTCTCATGGAAAAATTTACGATAGAGTTATAGCAAGTACACTTTTTTTTGAGCTAGCACTAAAAAAACAATTATAATGATTATGCTGCCTTCAGATCGCATGCCCCCCGGCAAGGATCATGTCGACAGCAAAAAAAGAACTATGCCGGTTTGCTTCAGCCAAGAGGACTTAAATCTTTTGGAAAAATATGCCAAGAAAAAGAGAATGATAAACTATAGTCAAGCCATAGAAAACATCGCAACACAAAATATCGTCATTAATACTCTTCCGGCTATTGCAACAAGACTATGTTTCGGGTAGTCTGAGCACGTCATATAACCGTCAAACAATGGTCAAAAGATGGTCAAGCCGCTGTGCAAATCTTGTCAAAGTCTCGTCAAACTTTCGTCGGATCGTTATTACCCTTGCAAAATGAATGACTAACCGCTATTTCTTAAATTGCATTAAATATTAAGAGCCCTTGGCCCTTACTATTTTTACTCTGTCCAGGACCTGCCAATATTCTACTTCCCCTCCTTGTCTAATCTTGTCCTTTACCTCTTCCTCAACAGAAGACGTTTCAAAAACCTCGAATGTCTCTAAGTCCATTATCTGAAGGGTGTTGCCAGAGATAGATATGACTTGTCCACTCCTTTTATTTATTAGAGGGACTTCTACATTGGCTGAAACAGGAGAAACTAGGCTATGTTTAGACCCATCAAATACTCCTATGGCAGCAACTCGGGCTTTTGCTGACCCATGTTTGCCTGGTTTGCTATGATCATATGAAACAATTCTGCACGGCTCATTATCAATAATTATATATGATCCGACTTTTAGACTGCCAAGGTCCATTGGCTTGCTCAATGCAAACGATCAGAGTTTAGGAAATCTTATGGCTATTTAACGGTTCTGTTTTAGCTATCAATAGGTCAATTATCGCGTTATCTTACCACTATTTTAGTTTCTCCAGAATAGACAGACTCACAAGGTTATTGAGAGAAATACCCTTTCTAGCGACATCTCTTCGGGTTTTGTCGCAGTATTTTAGGTCACTTTGGTGAGTTTTGTCCCCTTCTAGCTCTAGAACTACAATGTTTTCTGAATAGGGAAATGCAAATTTCGTAGGTTCGGTTGAAAAGAATTGCATATGCGCTAAGCTAGCCTTTTTTACTCTGTCCCTCTTGGAAAGGACATCTGCAAAGTCGCTTATTTCAGCTTTATTGTGCTTGTATCTTGTAAAGTACATGGAAATGTAGTTTAATTTGTTTGCGGCTCTTTCAAAAAGAGACTCCTTTAGATTAAATATAAACATCGACTTTTCAGAATTGATTTTTCTTATTTCGTGTGCCATGGTGCCAATATCACCAAAGGATGCAAGGATATAATGATAAGCTTTGTTGGGGAAGTAGGGACTGCTTTCTGACGCAAATGTAGCAGTGACGAAATAGATATCAGATATATTGAAGGATTGTCTCCAAGTATCTGGCAGGAGGTTCGATGCCGCCGGGCTTTTATGAGGTACGCAAACATAGCCGTGAACAAATGAGGCTGTGCAGGCCAAACTTAGGTAGGTTGGATCAACTAAGTATTTATACTAATATGTAATAAAGTTGATACAAGGAGCAAAACTACCATAGTACCTCTATATATAGTAGCCTGTCCCCTTCAATGGGAACATTTTCTTTGTTTGTCATACTAGCCTTTTGGTACTTTTTGCTATATCCCATTTGGAAGAATCAGTAGCTGTCAAATTTCTCCCATAGAATGGTAAAAGTGAGTAACAATAAATTAGATAGATTACTCCCTTCGGATCCTGT
>DATFBG010000116.1:0-3599 GCA_035253945.1 Nitrososphaeraceae archaeon
ATTATACGCCAACAGAAGAGAGTGATGTCGAGGTAATGAACAATATTCTAATCTTTGGAATTGCCACTGTTTTCAGTGGTATTATTTTTGGCGCTGCATTTCTATCAATAGCAAGGACTCTTCAAAAGGGTAGCGCTCTGAGAGAATACATGATAATTGCTGCATATGGTCTACTTCTCTTCTATGTTGCTGGGAGTGCAATGGCTACTCAGGCTGCGTATCCACCATTTGGGCTTGCTTCTGTCTCCTTTACTGGATTAGCTTGCTACTTGATATACACTGGTCTCTATTCATCTGCAATTTCTGTATCCCAAGATGCTAATTTGCGCCAATCAATTCGTAAATCTGCTATAAAAGAAATCAAGTTCCTTGAAAACATGGGTTCAGCTCAAATGGAGCAGGAATTGCAGAAAAGAGTGCTAACAATAGCAAAGGAGAATTCTGATAGCATGACAGAGGAGACTGGAGTTCAGCCATCCCTTAGCGAGGATGAAATGAAACAGTATTTGGAAGAAGTAATAAAAGAAATCAAAGTCAGGGGGTAGGATACGGCATTGGCATTACTGCTAAAAATGTCTGACAATCACTGAAAACGAAGTCAAAATAATGCCGTATTTCCAACACAGAAAGAAATGGACCGGGTGGGATTTGAACCCACGACCTCAGCCAGCACACTCTATTCTAATCCCCTAATCTGTAGATGAAAACATATGCCAACATTTCTCTGTTTATAATAGAACAGAGACTTACTGTTGCATAGTTCGTTGTAAAAGTGGGATATTGCTAGCTGGGCGCTGCTTCTTCCTACTGCTGTCGTCTCTTATGCAGCTGTGCCTGAATCTACAAGTTTTCAAATATTGAAACATAAGGAAACAGTTGATTCGTTATAGAAAACATGAGCCCAGAGGGTTCCGGCAGAAAAACCTTCAGAAAATAGACTCAATGATCAGTGAGATAGGATGAAAGCTAGGGTTCAGTTATTTCATATGTAGCCGTGTTAGTTATAGATTGCTATTCGTATGGGCGTGTTAAGAAAAAATAATGATAAAAAAGGAGCAACCTAGATAGGTTGTCGATTTTGGTTTTAGGAGTTTATTACTCACATCATAGTCCGAGATATCCCTAAAGCTATGTAATTTAAGATAGCTCTATTGAGCAAGAACTTGTTGCTTAAGAAGAACCCCAAATTCTTGATCCGACATTCCTTTTCTTGCCTGAATCATTTGGATTGCATCATTTCCTACCAGATATCTTAAGTCAGGATTATCGATTGTTACCGCTTTCAATATCACTTTCGCTACTTCTTCTGGTGGGGTAGCTTGCTCGTAAATGCGAGTCGAAGCTTTCTGCAATGTCTGGACCATTGGTGCATATGGTGAAGTGGGCTCGAGTGCCATTTGTGCTAGTTTAACATTCCTTAAGAAATTACTCCCAATGACACCCGGTTCTATGAGCACGACTTTAATACCAAATGGCTGGGTTTCGTAGCGCAGAGATTCGGATACACCTTCAAGTGCAAACTTGGTACCATGGTACGCCGAACTAAGCGGAAAACTAATTCTGCCACCAATTGAGCTTACGTTTACTATTGTTCCTCCTTGCTTTTTTCTCATAATGGGCAGTACCGCCTTCATTACCCTTATGGCACCAAACAGATTTGTCTCAAACTGGGCCTTAATTTCATCCATCGAGAGATCCTCCAACGCTCCAAACAGTGCATAACCAGCATTGTTAACTAGTACATCAATCCTCCCACTTTCATCCTTAATTCTATCAATCGCATCCTTTACCGATTTGTCGCTGTCTACGTCCAACTCAACCACATGAATTGGCAGTTCGCCTTTGTCGGAAATATCCCTTAGTGCCTTGGCTTTGTCAGGATTTCTTACTGTGGCATATGTACGAAATCCATTTTTAGCTAGTAACAGCGAGGTTTCAAATCCTATTCCGCTGGAGCTTCCAGTCACTACAGCTATTTTTTCTTGTTCTTTTGTCACATTTTTTGTTGACATACCAGATATGATCTCTTTCCTGTTCTTATCCTTGGCGGTACTATTGCTCCCAATATTGGACATTATATTTTTATTCATGTCTAACATATATAGCAGAGAGAATTGACGAGAACTACATTAGACGAAATGGACGCGAAGATACTCAATTTCTTGTCAAGAAACTGTAGAGCATCTTATAGTAGCTTGGGCAACGAGCTAGGTTTGACTGCAAAGAGTGTCAGGGCTAGAGTTAAGAAAATGCAGTCTAGTGGTGTAATAGATAGTTTCATTGTCAAAGTGAATCCTATAGTGCTCGGCTACAGTAAGTTTTGCGTTTTGATTGTGAGGAACGGAAAAGCTGACCAAAAACGCATCAGACGCACTCTTAGTTTGTTAGGAGACATACTTTACAGGGCAGAGGGCCTCAGCGGTATCTCAATATTCCTATTAGCTATCAAAAAAGAGGCTGAAGAGAAGCTTGAACTACTAGTCGATGTGATTGGTCAAGATCTGCTGATACAAAACCAAACTATTGCATTTCCAAGTGTTAGAGAACAGCCTACTTATACTGACTTTAAGATAATGAGGTGTCTACTTGATAATCCTAGGATGGAAATCTCAGATATTGCGGAAAAGATCTCAATGTCATCAAAAACAGTTACTAGACGGCTTGAGAAGTTGATCGAAAAACGTGTACTTGATTTCACGGTACACTGTAACCCTACAGCTATACGGGGATATGTCGTATCTGTTGTCTCGGCCAGCATCGAAAAAGGATCTTACAGAAAGACACTTGAAAAGAGCTACGAGGATCTTAAGGACTCCTTTTGTGTTTACTCTCCAGTGCTCAGTCAGCAAGATATGATTTATTGGCTTCTTTTTAGCAAGGATGTATTTGCTCTAGATTCTGTCATGAGAAGAATAGAATCTTATCCGGGTGTTAAAAAGGTAGATGTCTTTATCCCCATTAGTATAGAATACCATAAAGAGGTAATAATAAAGGAAATCGAGAGGAAGCTTGTTGACAAAAGAGAAGTAGGTATTGAGGCCAAAGAAATTCCTAATGTTGTTGCTTAGGAGCAAGAAACCGTGACAGAAATTCCTTGTCACTATAGGGTGCGACGGAAGTTATAACCTTTAGTGCATATCAATATGTACGCACTAGGTCAAGCTCTTGTCTGCTCAAACTTTGTTTGTCGTTTACTGACGTTGTAGGCAGATGCTCTTCAGATTTGATTAAAGTCCCACCGATTTTTTTAACATTTTGTGTCATTTTGTGTCATTTGGTATATCAAAAAAACTTAATAGCAGATTTGATTATATATCAAAAATATACTGAGAGACATACATATATACACACATGACAACAACCAACAGTAGTAATAATAGAAAAACTGAATTTGTCCTACAATTATCTAAATTGAATTCAAAACAATACCGTAGTTCCCTCGCAGAAAGAAGTGGACCGGGTGGGATTTGAACCCACGACCTCAGCAATGCTAAATCTAGAGATTTTACTTCTAGCTCGCAGTAACTGTTCCAACCATGTTTGGATGCAATAGACAGAAGTACGGGTACTCGCCTGCTTCTGTGAAGGTGTGTTCAAAT
>DATFBG010000117.1:0-3982 GCA_035253945.1 Nitrososphaeraceae archaeon
CAACCGGATAAGACCTTTGCTTCCTTGACAATGCATATGCTCCGGCCGCAAGTGCTATTGCACTCATGACGACTACTGCGGCAAGCCCTGCTGACTGCAGCAATGCCGGACCGCCTAATACATTTGTCAAAACCAAGGCAACTGTTGCTGCAGACAGCCCCACTGCCAATGAAAGTTTTGTGTTACTCATAACACAATCTTTGTTTCAGTCTATATTAGACATTGTTCATCATTGAGACGTAACTTAGTTACTTGACTCCCCTTGGGGAGTAATGCCTTTTAAATAATTTTGTTTAACTGCACCTGTGGCAGGATTCGACAAGAAATGATAGTAGAATATATCCGATACAAAATACCTGAAGCCCGACGCAAGGAATTTGAGGCCGCTTATGACAAGGCTCAGGCTTCACTTAAGGCATCATCACATTGTCTTTCGTACGAAGTATCACATGGTATTGAAGAGCCTGATAATTACGTCGTAAGAATCGAATGGGATTCGGAGGAGGGGCACATGAAAGGATTCCGGGCCAGCCCCGAGTTCCAGCCATTTTTTGCGGCTGTACGTCCATTCTTCAATGAGATTCAGGAAATGAAGCATTACGCGATTACAGATACAACGCACAGGAAATAGTGAGACTATAGCATGGTTCAACTCTGAACATCGCTTTCGGCACATTCGTGCCCGGTAACCCTGTGATCGTGGTGCGTATGCTCTGATTCATAAGCCCAAGTGAGGTGAGGCGAGCATCATTTGGACTGCACGCTGTAGATTAAGTAGACTTTACCGGGATCTCTCTGCTCAGCCGACTCTAGCTTCAGGTGCTTTCTTTCTGTGAGGCCATTGAATAAAGCCTTCCCGGCGCCTAAGAGGAAAGGGTTGACCATCAGACGAATTTCGTCTACCAATCCATGGTTAATTAAGGCAGACACTAGGGTTGCGCCCCCAACTGCATAGATGTCCTTACCGGTTTTCTGTTTAAGCTCACGAATTTCTTCCAGATCTGACACGACGCGCGTATTCTTCCAATTGACATTTAGCGGCTTGCGCGAGATGACGATATGAGGCGTCCTCGTAGCCCAATTCGCATAGGCGACCTCCCCGGGCGTGGGCTCTTTCCCACTGAAAGGCAATTTGCCCTTGGGGTTTAAAGCCGCAGTCCAGTATTGCTCATAACCGGAATACATCCCGTTTCCCAAGACGGCGAGATCAACCCGATCTAACAGATCATATTCGTCTTCCCAGCTTTCTACCCAGTCTATTCTTCCCTCTGGGTCTTGGATATATCCGTCCACTGTTATTTGCATGGCTGAGATTATTCTTCTCAACGTATTTCCTACTTTTAGTCATAGCACAACATAAAAAGGGTTTACTCCCCAAGGGGAGGCTTATTAATTAGAAACGGTCATCGATAATATATTTGCCGAAGCCCAAGCCAAAGCGAAACAAGATGGAAATATACAACGATGTCCTCAGTGCAATCAGAGTGGAATTGACAATTGGCGAGGCAAAACCTACTAGGGTGCAGTCTCTTAGCAACCTTGCCTACGATAAACTTGCTAAGTATCTAAATGAATTAGAGAGCAAGAAAATGATTATGCAAAATCCGCTTGGCATAACCGAGAAAGGTCGAGATTTTTTGCAAGATTACGATAGGATCAGGGACTTCGTCGCTGCAATGGACATAAAGTACTTCGATATTCCTGGGAGACAGGGAGATTTATGAAAGCTGAAAAAGCAAATTATCGCCCAATAAAGTTCCTTGACAAGATGGAAGGAAATAACCATATAGTTCTCCTATACGACAACGAAAAGTATGCAAATTTGGTCATAGCGCGGTATCTTTTGAATGGTGTGCAGAAAGGAGAGTCCTGTATTTTCTATGGTACGGACAAACCTGAAATAATTGAAGAACGATTATCTGCAGAAGGAATTGACATTGATTCATACAAGCAGACAAACTCTTTGCGTATTTTTTGCATTGAAAGATATGATGTAAATAAACTTGATGCACTTGGCATACTCAAACGTATAAGAGAAGAAGCCACCAGAGGCATGAAACCTCCATACAGATTTGTTGGCAGGACGATAAGCGATACAGGAACAATAGAAGGAATGAATTTGGGACTGGCCTTGGAAAAAATAGGTCATGAACATTTTGAGGAATTTGGCAATTCGCAAATGTGCTACTATGACATTTCTAGAATAGAGCAATCCAAGAGGGATGAATGGATCAGAGAGCTTCTGAAAAACCATCACCATGTAATTTATGCTTCAGAACCTGACAGGGCTGTAGCATTTGAAACCATGCTACTTGAGCCTGAAGAGGAGTAGTAGAAGGAATGGTCTAGAAGCAGAGGAGCCTAAACAGGCTCTGAAAGGACAGGCGTACTAAACTAATACTAGAACTCACTATCTAGCAGTTGGTTAGTGGAGACATGCATTCCCAAAAAATTGAATTGATTGATGGATGATATATTGTATATACTTTTTTTGTTGTGTCACCTAACCTCCTCAATTGCCTCATGCGCTGCTCTTATTCTTCTTATTAGCATCAATGCAAATAGCTTTACCTTTTTTATCTGGCAAATTTACTGAGTTGTTTTGTAATGTCAACGACTTTATCCAAGCCTAATCCTACAAATGCAAACATTATATGGTCAACTCCCATTTCTTTAATTTTTTGAATATCTCTCCCTATTTCTTCAATTGTCCCAGTTAAAGGAAATCTTTGAGACTGACTGCCGCCCTTACTATTAGTATTATCCTTCTTTTCTTCAGATATTACTACCTGAGGAAATGTCAAGGTAAGAATTTTAATTTCATCAGGGTTTCTATTGGCCTTACTTGCTTGGTCTCTTAGTGATTTTATACTATTATGCAAGAAATCAAGAAGTCCACCTGGTAAGGCCAACCAACCATCAGCATGTTTGGCAATACGAGCAAATGTTTTAGAAACATCTCCACCGAGGTAAATTGGGATATGTGGCTTTTGAATTGGTTTAGGTCCTATTTTCGAAGCTGGAATATTGTAAAAGTGCCCTTTAAATTCTATAACATCTTCAGTCCATATCTTTTTTATTAATTGAACAAACTCATCTGCTCTTTTACCTCTATCCTTAAATGGAACGTTTGAAGCCTGATACTCGTCTTTAGACCAGCCAATACCAAGTCCGCAGATAGCTCTTCCTTTTGACAAAACGTCAAGCGTTGCAAATCTTCTTGCTAATATCACAGGATTGTGAAAGAGCATATCTATTACAGAAGTACCTAATGCAATTTTATTAGTATGTGCAGCTACGAAAGTGAGTGTTTCGATAGGATCAAATACATTTTGGTAAATAGTAGGAAAGCTTCCATCAGCAGTCGCAACATATGGTGTTTGTGGTTTCAAAGGCCAAAGAAGCCTTTCACCAGCCCAAAGAGAATCAAAGCCTTCCTTTTCTGCATCAACTGCTAATTTTATAATATTTTCTTTAGTAGCGTCAGGGCCGAATTGAGGTAAAACAAGACCTATTTTCATATCACTATTTTTCAGTTATGTATTAGGTATAGTATATTATTATCTAGCAAACTTTGAGAGCTGCTTTGTTATGCCAATTATGCTATCAATATCTGCCCTGATGGGTGAAAAGTTAAATCCAAATATGATATGGCTAATTCCAATTTCCTTAATTCTTTTTACGTCCTTTCCAATTTCATCAATCGCTCCTGTTAATGGAAATCTTTTGCAAGAGTTATTAAGGTCCAGTTCCTTTCCATGAAATTTTCTGAATGCTCCCATAGGTGCCTTCATATTTAAATTCAAAGTGTCCATCATTTACTATAAGCATCTTTGAGGACGCCATGTCCATTCTTGCAGATTCAAAGCCGCCTGCCGGCAATACAATGCTTACTCGATGAGCTTTACCTGTCGCAGGGTTCTTTATGGGTTCAAGCTGCGATTCACATATGCCTTCTGCCTTTATTTGACTTCTAATCCCG
>DATFBG010000118.1:0-7521 GCA_035253945.1 Nitrososphaeraceae archaeon
AGAGACATACAGTTCAAAGATAAGCAATTCACCAGAGGTAAAGGCATAGACACATTTGCTCCATGTGGACCATGGATAACCACTAAGGATGAAGTAAAAGATCCTCAAAATCTGACCATTGTTACCAGAGTTAACGATGAGATACGGCAGAATTCCTCTAGCCTACATATGGTGATTCCTATAAGAAAAATAATATCCAGTTTGAGTAGTATAATGACAATAGAGGCAGGTGACATAATTTCAACTGGGACGCCTGCAGGTGTCGCTATGTCAATGTCTGAACCCAAGTATCTAAAGCATGGAGACGTAGTAGAAATTACTATAGAGAATCTGGGTAAAATCAGTAACCGGGTTACCATGAAGTAATCCTGAGCGGGGTCAGTTGATGATAATAGAGCAACAATTGCTTTCATCGTTTAGTTGTGCAGGCTGGATCCGCTCCGATTGGTCAATCGAACGATCTCCATTTCCAATAGCTCTGAATAATGCTTATAAGATTGGAATAGTTTATGCCTTATTTTGGCCATTTGAATTGAAGCATTGAGCGCATCCAAGCATGTATCTAACGATCTGTCTGACGCAAAATTGTTCATTGCGGTTTCAAAAATCTTAATAATTCTTTGGTGTTCTGCTGTATCTTCGTTTATTTCCTTCGTAAGTTCATCTATTTCATTCGGTGAGTCTGAAACAGACTTTGCTCCGCTGTTGATTTTTTCGGACCGATCGCTCATATGTGGGCTAGCATTGGTAAACGATTGAATAAATTTTTTACCTCAGCCTCTGCTATGACCGGGATATGTTGTGAACAATATATTTATTTAGCTTAAACAGAATTCCAAGTTCATATGGTGGTCGATAACAAAGGAGTAGTCTCCTATATTAGAGTGCTCAAGGAAGATCTTGCTATTTTCAAGATAACTCCTGTTGATGGTCCAGTTCCAGACTTTAAGGCTGGTCAATTTGTAACAATAGGTCTCCATAATCCTCATGAAGGAAAAATAGTCAGGAGGGCTTATTCCATTGCATCTCCTCCCGAGCAGAAGAAGTATTTTGAATTGCTAGTAAGGTGGGTACGTAAACCCCTGCCCGGACGACTCACTACTGAACTATTCAGTAGAAAAGAAGGAGAAGATATAACATGGGTAAAACCGACTGGAATATTTACGATTAATGAAAAAATGCATGATGGCTCCCCAGACAACAGAAGGATGGTCTTAATAGGAGGAGGTACAGGCTTGGCACCTTTTATCGCGTACTCTTTACACCTGAAATCAATAGGGAGCAAAAGGGAGGTTGTAGTGCTACACGGAGCCAGCTATGTTGACGAGTTGAGTTATCGAGAACTATTGACGCAGCTAGAAGAGGAGAGCCAAGACGTTGGAAGAGATAAATGGAACTTCAAGTACAGAGCCAGTATTAGTCGACCTCAAGAATGGTTCAATAGGTCATGGAATGGACAAAAAGGTAGAGTTGAGTCTTTCCTGAGACCAAAACCTGGAACAGATCAGTCACCACTTGAGGAACTAGTTAATGAGAAGGTTACTCCGGAAAATACTTCATTTTATGTGTGCGGGTGGCAAGGTACTGTAGACGGGGCCCTCGATTATTTAGTTCCGAAGGGCTTTGTGACTGAACGCAACAAGAGGAAAGACGGAAGTTACGATGTCAAATTTGAATCCTATGGCTAGTTACGTTCCTTTATTGTCTAGCCAATGCATTTAAATCCTTATATATGGTCTGCCTTGTCAAGCTAGAATATGAAGTTTGAGTTCGAAGAATTCTCTACAGTAGAGGATGTTTTTCTCTATCTGGTATCGGTCGCACCATATATGAAACAGGTGCTGCCAGTAAGTTCATACAAAGGCTACGTATTTTCTATTATTCCATTAACTCCGTTGTCTGGTGACGTGTTAATGATGGTGTACACAAAAGCCCATATTGACCCGGGAATGGTTGAGTTCGATATCTCAACTAAGAAATATAAGAGTGTGACAATAGTCGAACGAGCCGATAAGAATTACTTTGTGGTATTGACACCTAAAATTGCAACACTTGCGGATGGAGCAATAAATTTCCTAGAAAAGCACCTTTAAGATGCTTACCATACGAAGTATCTTTAATAATACATGATGGATTGCGCTTATCGGTATTTATCTCTGTAGCCATAGTCCAATGTCTTACTGTTCCTATAGCTTTGGAGGCAATGATGCAGTGACAGATCTCTTTCGCGAATAGTGCTCTACAATATCTTCGGGAAGAGATCCGTTAAATAGTTCCTTTGATAGTCCCCTGAAATATCTCATAATCGCCCAGGTGCCAGCCCTTATTAATCCTGCCATGAACAGTTTCATAATCGGACCGTAGGATTTATTTCTGATGATTATGGGGATAATATCATTAATAACCCAGATATTATGCTCCCAGCATCTCCAAAAAAGGGTGAACTGTGCTTCGTTTAGGTTGCCGAAATGCATCGAATTCCTTTCCGAAAAATCTTGGTATAGCAATGGTGCTATCAATCCCCTCATTTTCGTCTCTTTAAAGTCATCTATTAAGTCAATCGTGTATTGCGTTTCGTCAGGAGTCTCATCAGGCCATCCTATTATAAGGGTTAATGCGGGGAACCAATGATTACGGTTCATGATCTTGCATCCTTCCCTGACAACTGCACCCCACTCCTCTGTTTGAAAGGGCTTTGTCTTTATCCCTAGGTGCTTTTTTACTAGGCTAGGTGCAACTGTCTCAACGCCCAGGTTAGTCGCAAGCCATCTGCCATTTTTATCCATATTATTGACTTCGGATATTCCCCTAATGAGATCTGGAGAGGACGCTACCGCAGACAAGGTCATGTGGGTGGTGCCAACGAAGTTAGCACCGAGTGATTTTAGCCCTTTCCAAAGATCCAAAATAGCATCAGAGTTAGGAACAAACTCCTTACTATCACATCCATACAGCAACATCTCGTCTGACTGCAACCATATAGAATCGAACCCGTACCTAAGATTGAAGCCGGCCTCTATCTGTAGCCTTTCAAGCGGCATGTCCTTCTTGGAGCGTTTGTTGACATCACAGAAGTCACATCCTCTGCCACATCCCCGCATAGCCTCTATAAGAGAATTTATAGTCGGACCCTGAATCATAGGAATATTTTCAATATTTCTGACAAAAGTGTGAATCAATTCGGGGGCCTCGCCGCTTTCTAGATCATGAAATAGGTCGAGCGCCAGTTCGTCAGCTTCTCCCACAACAACAGTATCTATGCCGTGAATTTCCATTCTGTCTGGCTTGGCCAGTTCCCAGGCACCATTTCCACCTACGACAACTTTGAAATTATACTTCTTTTTTAGTTGAATAATTGAAGCACACATCTTTTTGAACTTCATCGCAATATAGGAAAGTTTTTCCGGTGACATAGTTGTAGTCACGGGAGCCATACCCAATGGATCCATCACATTGAGCCCCACAACCTTAGTTTCCGGCCCTATGCATCTATCAAGCATTTCCGGATTTGCAAGAAATACATCAGATCTGTCGTATTCCTTTAGTAGCGCACTTTCAATTCTTCGTAAGCCGCACTGTGCCACTTTAACCTCACCTGTAACCTTGTCAGTTTCGACACTCGGACAAAATAGCTTGTCAAACACGATTTCAGGAATAAGCTCATACGGACCACATGCAATGAATCCATAAAGAAAATTTCCTCTGTAATTGGTCATAAGACTTCTATCTGCTGTTAACACTATGCGCTTTCCAGCTGTCACCATCTTCTAGTATCCTGCTTATTGCGTTATCGATTGGGTATAAATCTATTACTCTATTCTTGCGAGTATGGCTTAGGTGATTAATTAGCCTAGTATAGTCCTTTGCGATGACCTTTCATCATGATTAATTTTAATTGCTCATGACGGAGCATACATAAAGCATCTGTAAAAGGTGCCCACATGAATTCATAGTGCTCGGATGAGATCTCTACATTTCTGTTTGGTGTTAGTGCAAAATAGAACGATACTTCCTTCTCAGATTTCATCCCATCGGATCTAAAGTACGAATAATGAACCTTTCCTATATAGGACCTAATATTTAAATTAGTAATTCCTGTCTCTTCTGTAACCTCACGGATTAATGTTTGGATTTCACTTTCACCCTTTTCTTTATGACCTTGAGGAAAACCCCAGAATCCCCTCCTGTTTTTTAACAAAAGGAACTCAGAACGACACTGGAAGAATATGTCTTCAAATGTTCCATCGTTGCGATGTTTTATTATTGCTCCTATAGATCGCTCTATCACCACCACCCAGCTCTGCTACCTTGAGTCAAATATGTTATAAGCGGTCGTTATTATAATTATATATTACAAATTTTCTTCTAAGCAGTACAAATTGGATTTTAATTAAAGATATTAATAGGCAAACAGGACATTCGATGGAGTAGAGGGCCGGTCGTCTAGTCCGGTAGGATACGGCATTGGCATTGCTGAGGTCGTGGGTTCGAATCCCACCCGGTCCACTTAGACAAAAAGGTCAGAATTAACGTGATCTTTTAAAGAAGCCAGAAAAACCTCTTCTATATTAATTGCTACGTTTTTTTTGAATATTATATGATATATTTTAAAAAAGCTTCTGTTATGAGGATCATAACCCAACATATGAATACTCCTAAATGTTTCCAACCTCTCAGAGTCAAGTATATCACCTATACTTTCCTGCTTATTTCGTATTCTCCTAACTATGTGATATGGAAGGAAAAGCGGATAAATTCTCGATCTAGCATTCACGAGCACTTCGCAATTTTTTTTCAGAACTATGCTTGCAGACCTAAATATAACATCAACGAGGTCTCTTTGTTCCACTATTCTCACTTCTGTTTCTGAGCCTGTGAATAAGGATAAAGTCTTCTCTAGGGTCCCTGTGGCAGCAAATAGAACTTTTTGGGGTAAAGGTATTTTCGTCTTCATTTTTTTCTGCAACTCGTAAATGCCGTCTAACACGTTTCTTCTTCCGATTACAACAGATATCCTACTCATTGTGATGCTAAGGAAAAACTATAAGACGATTATTTGGCGAATAGTATTGTAATGGTTGTTTAGATGGTTGGTTAGTTAGTCGTAGTTTAATTACTAACGGATTCTTATTGATTGCCATAAACTATGATGAAAAGAATGAAATAATTAGTTTTTGTTTTGTTTATTTTCTTATCTGTAAAATAGAAGAAAGGGTAGTTAGTAGTCTTACATTGGCTATTATGTTTACTTCTTCTTCCTTTTATTTATTATTACCATTAATGGTAACTATTATGATTGGGCTTACTTACTTTATCACTGATAGCATATTTTGTCTATGTTACGGAATGCAGCTAAGAGGTATCCAGCTGAAAGAGAATGCAAAGAAAATAATAGATCTACGGACGAAACACAGAGGAATTAAAACTATCCGATAACCGTTCTTAGGATCAAGATCGCTGAAATAGCAGTAATGGTTGTTAGACTTATGGTCTTGAGAATTAATTCTAACTTCGCCGTATCCGCATCCGTCCTACCCTCCATCTTGTATTGCTTGTATCTTCTAGAAACTCTAATGTGAATGTAACTTAACAATCCCGTAATCGCAGACAAGATAATTGGAAGAACTTCAATATGATTGGTCTGTATAATGAATCCAGCAATCACAGGCAATGATCCCCATGACAGAGAAAACCAGAAGTTAGTATGAAAAAAGCCTCCGAAGACTTCAAAATTGTATGCGAATACAAAGAATCCCTCAAGTATGGCTATTATCCATAACATCGGTGTAAAAAATATCATATAGTAAATTCCAATGGAATATGCGCACGAAAGGCTTGCAAGAACTATGAACCAGAGCTGCCTGTCGGAAAAATAGTTCCCCCAGGGCTTAGCCTTCTTGGAACCCAAGCTGTCTGCTGCATGTGCTGCGAATCCAAGTCCGAGCGCATATATCACTGATATAGCCAAGACACGTTCCCATGCTATTTGAGTCGCCACCGTGGAGCCCAATACCGCGAAAGAGATGCACATTCCAGTATATGGTAAAAATAACATCCCTACAAATATCCTAAATCCTCTTGGGCCGAATTTAGGCACGAACCATTCATTCAAGCGGTCATTTTTGGTATTCATGGTTTTCTGGCGTATACTATGGCGCTTGTTCCTAGAGTATGGTATTTACGTGACACCTTAACAAAGCCAGTTTTTTTAAGACACAGGACGGTATCATCAGGCCACGCATTAGTTTTATAAATGAGCTTATCTAGCCTCTCAAATGTGGGAGCCCATTCTTTGAGTAAATGGCCTGAGCACTTCAGTACAATGAAATGAAATTTCCAAAATTTTTTGACAAGTGGGCTCTGTGGAAATGTAAAGTCGTGAAATACTATTTTCCCATCATGCCTAAGAACCCGCCAACACTCCTGCACAACAGTTCCAACATTGATATACTTTGCTAAATACGAAGACACAATGGAATCAAATGCTTCTGCCCTGAACGGTAGTAGCTCCGCGGTTGAATTTATTAAAGAAAACCGACGGGATTTCTCCTTTGCTTTTTTGAGGTAATCTAATGTAAGATCTAGGGAATAGACATTGAACTTATCAGACTTGCGTTCCAGTATAGAAGATAATATTCCGGTGCCTGCAGCAAGATCAAGAATAGCAGTCGGAGTAAACGAACCATTACACATCATTTTAGCAATTTGGTTCTTCCACATCTTGTCTCGACCGAAAGTAGCGTAGCGGACCACCGAATCGTAAGTAGCTACATTATTTTCGTTAAAGAATCTTCGAACCTCACTATAGCCATCATGCAAAGGCATATTGGGTTATTCCCTCCATCCCGATAAGCTTGATGTTGGATACATATAGTACAAGCATCTACCTATTCGTAGAATCAAACCATGTATTTTGTCAACTGGCAAAGAGATATAAAAATATCTAACAGAAATGGACAGAAGGTTGTTCTCAAGAGTAACAAAAAGAGTAAGAATTTCCATGAATACTTACTAGCATTATCATATACATTAGTATCGATTGCTCTAGGCCACCCAGATTCTCCTCCTATGGTGGGCCAGATGGCAATAAAAAATGAAGGGAGCAGCATGAGAAGCCATTTAATGAAACTCGGGATAAGAACGCCTAAGCTAATATCGCTTTCTGATTGTATACTTGTAGAAGAGTACATAGGAGGTGGGGATTTATATAAAGTATTTCTCAGCGTAGACAATAATAATATTATTTCATCATTAGCGACAAGAGCTGGAATCATAACCGGTAACCTGCATAGTGATGGTAGGGTGTTTATTGACAATAAATCTCAGAACTATCTAGTGGGAAACGATTATGGTTTATTGTATCGTACCGATTTGGGATTCATACAGAGAAAAACTTCAGTTTTTTCACAAAGCATGGATATAGCCACGTTTCTTGCAAGTTCCCTAGACCTAAGTACACTTCGTTATTCCGTGATAGAAAATAGTTTCTACCAAGGTTATTATTCTGTAATGAGGTCTGGT
>DATFBG010000119.1:0-18047 GCA_035253945.1 Nitrososphaeraceae archaeon
TCCATTTCTCCTTAGGGGCGGTTCATTAATTTCATTAAGCGGCGTGTTGCCTACAAAAAGTCTATCTAGTACAGAAGCTTCCAAGAGAATACATTTCTGAAACGCATCACGCTTTGTTCGTATCTTCATACTTTGAAAAGACGTCAGAAATGACAACCTTCCTGTGCCATATCTGCCGGTCCTCACTCTCCGAAGTCTAGGAGAAGTGGAATCATACTTCTTATGGGGTGATCCAAGAAGTAGAAATTTCTCCATTCCATCTGCATTCATTCCCGCATCATCTTCTATTACTACAGATCCGTCCTTCAGAATCGTGATAAGTACAGCGGTAGCATCTTCATCGAAGGCGTTTTCTATTAACTCCTTGATGATTTCATTAGGTGAAACCCAAGTCTTGGTTGCAAATTCCCTAAAGAATGAAGGATGCACTTTTAACTCCACAGTCATTTGTTGATTGAGATTTTACGTACATCACCTTTATTTGTTACGTATGAAAACTTGTTTGACAATCTAGTCATATAAGATGGCATGACAAAAAAGGTATTCGGAGCCTAAATCAGACGAGACGCGCTCAACTAAAAAAGATGGTACCACCACAATAGCTTCTGATAGGAATTTAAGATTGACTTATCTTGAAAGGTTCGACCTTATCCTCACTCATAATGTCAGAAATTTGGTTCTTTATTACTTCTATATCTATTCCATAATATGTCCGCTTGGTGGTGGTAGTGAGTTTCTTTAAAGCACGTCCAAGAATAGAAATACAAATCTCCTCTTCATCCTTCTGGTGATGCACAAAGGCTGCGCAGACTAAAATAATACCTCCTATTAGCTCCCTTTCAGCTCCAGTCGATCCCTTCCATACATATTCGAGTATTTCATGTGCAATCCAATACTTCTCTTCGTTAAAGCATCTCATTGCCTCGGATATAGCCTGTATCTTTTCCCTCTTTTTTTCTATAACCTGATAAGAGTCCGCGTAGAGACCTATGTCGCGTAACATAGAGGCAACTTCGACGATCTCACTATCATCAGGTATACTAATATCATATTCGATATGCGACTTGGACACTCTTGTATCTCTTATGGTTATACCACTTGCTGAAGACAATATTCTAGCTTTATTTTTGAGCCACAAGTTATCTTTTGGCTGGTAAGATGAATTATGCAAAAACAGCATGTATCTCATGGGACTACACGGTAACCATTTGGGCAAATACATAAGCAGTATCTAGATTTTGGTCATTGGTCCATAATGTGGGAAGAGTTACACAGCCAACAACACTTAATTCAAAATCTTCGATGATGTTTCCCCATCCCCATAGAGTCTTATCAGCTGTATATTCTCTCATTATATGAGTTCCCATGAAATTAAAGCCGATTGTGCCTTTTGCATCGGAAAGGTTTCTTGCTTTAGTTATTACATCTCTAGCCATTATGTCTCCCAGTTCAGGCAGGCCCGATATGAAAAAGATAGGTTGCGAGAGACCAAGAGAACTGTAATCGAAACTAGTGGCGTCAAGATTTAGGATTTCAAAGCTAACTCCTGTTGAAGAGACAACCTGGTGTTGAAGTATGCTCAAGTCCGTATCGATCTCAATGCTGAAAGACTTCAGTCCTACCAAAGTCGAACAATAGGCTATTCTTCCATCTCCTGAACCGATATCAACTAACTCTGTGAATCCCAATTTTTTAGAAAGAACGGCCAAGGCGTAGGCGGACAGAATCCAAGTAGGATAAAAAGGCTGATAGCAGGTATCATATTTCTTACTGCTAAGCCAATAGTTGTTAATATCCCCCTCATATGATTTGCATAAGGTGCCATCAACTATGATCTCAGTCTGCTTCAGATATATAGGATTATTTTGCGCAAACAGATTCAGTTTGTCTAGAATGCTTTGTTCAATATCTAAATTTGTTGAATATCGACAAGGTACAATTTCTTTGACATAGCCCATTGGAGAGAAATTTGTGATGTACTTATTCTTCAGTCGTGTAATAAATGAACAAATGCCTTCCAATATTATTCATTGTTTTGACGATTATTTTAGTACACTGATTCTGAGCTTGGCCTCAAGCCGCGCTTGTAGGTCTTTTGTCCGCAAATTACACAGCAATATAGTCTCTTTTTTTTGTAAGTGTATATCACATCGTCTTCTTCCGTTATAGTATGGGCCGTCTTTGTCATACATCGATCGCAGAACCTTAGTTCTGTAAATGCATTCTTCATATGATTTCTATTGACACAATTGATAAGGATTCATTCATTCATTTGCTACCTCTTTAATTTTTGAGACAGAAGAACTGGAACCTCTGCTGGTATCTTTGCTACTGGAACATCCGCTTTGAAAAAGCTAGCCAGTTTTGATTCGGCAGAACCATAGTCGCCATAAACAATAGCCCCTGCATGTCCCATCCTCTTTTCTTTTGGCGCCGACCTTCCAGCAATATATCCAATGACTGGTTTTGGAAAGCTAGTTTTTATTATATATTCTGCTAACTGTTCCTCTGCATCACCACCAATTTCACCTACTACTACAACACCTTCGACATCATTTATTCCGCTGATCATATCAAAGCATTCAATTAGATTCGTACCAGTAATAGGATCACCTCCTATACCCAAGCAAAACTTTTGACCATGGTTGGCCTTGCTTAGGTTGTGTGCTAGTTCATACATTAAGGTACCGCTTCGAGAAAGTAGAACCACATTGCCTCTTTTGAACGGCGGAGCCGGCATAATTCCAAGTTTAATTACCTCAGGAACGATGATACCTGGCGTATTGGGACCAATAACTCGGGCATTTTTAACTCTAGCGTATTCTACTATCTTTAAAGAATCTAGAATGGGAACTTGTTCTGGTATAGCCACCAACAGTCGTATCTTATTATTTAAGGCCTCAGTGGCGGCGTTCAAAAAGTGTGGGGCTGGGACAAACATAACGGATATTGTGGCTCCTGTCTTTTCTATTGCTTCGCTCATCTCATTGTAAATAGGGATTCCATCAAATTTCTCCCCCCCTTTACCAGGTGTTACCCCAGCTACGATATTTGTTCCGTAGCTCCGCATCAATCTCGTATGTACTGAGCCAAAGCTCCCTGTCATGCCCTGAACTATCACTGGTTTTTTGCAGTAATCCTCGTCTGTTTGCTGACCGACAAGTATATTCATCAAGTCAAATTGGTTTTTCATAAACCTCCTCCATTTTTGATAGTTCTTTCAGTAACCCCTGTATCGCCTGCTCAACTGTATTATACATCCTGGCATTGCTATTCTTTAGCAACTCTTTTGCCTTCTCCGACTCTGCACCGGTTATCCGAGCGAATGTGGGTATTTCTATAATACCCTCACGGTATGCCTTCAGTATTCCTTCAGCCACCATGTTGGTTTTTACAATTCCTCCGAAGAGATTAATCAGAATAGCACGAATCCTCTTTATTTTACTAATGACTTTCAAAGACTCATATATTGTTTCGGCTGTGGCGCCACCTCCAAAGTCTAGGAAGCAGCCCGCTTTCCCACCTTGGTCTGACACCATATCCAGAGTGGACATTACCAGTCCAGCCCCGTTTCCAATTATGGCAATATTCCCATCCAGCTCTACAAAGGAGAAACCACTTTTTTTAGCCTGCACTTCAGACTCTGTCATATTTTGATATTTTTTGAGCTCAGGATGTCTGAACAAGGCATTATCATCAATAATGACCTTAGAATCTAGAGCCATTATAGATTCATCCCGAATAATGACAGCAGGATTTATCTCTCCTAATTCTGCCTCTTTTTCAAAAACAAGCCTTGATAGGTTCATGGCAAGATTTATGAAGGATTCAGCAGTCCGGCCCTGAAGGCCAAGCTTTGATGCTGCTTCAGTGGCCAGAGAGAGCGACACCCCAGAAGAAGGGATGTCTACAATAAATTTATTTTTGGCCTTCTCTATCTCAACTCCCCCCTCTCCTGCACAGATAAGAGAGTAGCTTCTCTTACCCCGATTCAAAAAAAGGGAAATGTATATCTCTTGCCGGATGTCGACAGCTTGTTCGAGCAATATTGACCGCGGAAGTTCTCCTTTAATTTCTTTATTCTTTAGTTCCTTGAATTTCGAGGTTACTTCAGTAGGTGTATTGCATTTGACAATAGCCCCCGCCTTTCCTCTACCTCCTGCTGCAACCTGAGATTTCAGTATCAAAGGAAATTCAAATTTAGTGGACAGCTTTTCTGCTTCTATCGGTGAAGTTGCCAATACAGACTTAGGAATCGGAATCCCATATTGAACAAAAAGTTCTTTTCCCTGATATTCGAGTAACCTCATTCTCCGGCTAAGAAAAAAAGAATAGACTCATTTATAATTCTAGTATATAAAATTATATCAATTCGTATCGATAAATGAATGGTTCTTGCCTAATATGTTAGATATATTGTAATATCTCAGAAGTGTACTGGTATCTTATCAAAAACCAGCAATGATTGAAAATAAAAACTCGATGATGACGTTGGCGTAAGAACCTAGTATGTGTTCTTTACGACTGGGACAGAATGCTAATGTGAACTTATATTTCTGCCTATTTGCCTATATTAAAAAACGTATGAAAATATAAGCTTTAAATATTTAGCTTGTATGTGACGCATTATGGTTGAAAAAATGACGGCCGTCTGGTTAATTATCCTGACAATTATTGTATGCGCCGCCGTTCCAGCTGTAATGATCTGGTTAACCATGCAACCCAAGACTCAACTTATTCTCGGCTTCGACCTTTATGATAGGTATGCATTATTAATCGGTAGTTTTTTTATCTTGAGCAATTAGCTGTTTGATTTTCCCCTTTCTTTTTTCTGTTAAAAGATATCAAGCTTTGTGGTAGTTAGGACTGCTGGTTCCAGAAAATATGCAAGCGATCCTAGTTACTATATAGAGGAACAACTATAATTCAGTACAGAATAGATCAACATTAGACTTCAGATAAATTGTTTATATATTCCGCTTCTATGAGATTTCCTTATAAGCCCTATTCGCTAGTTTGAATGCCTCTACAAAGCCCAAAAATATCAAATAGTCAGATTTGACCAGATTGTTAAGCTTTAGCCGTAATGCAAGGACAATCTATAGTATTATATTATGTCAGTAAGTATGAGATTACGTTTTGGCCGAGAACAACCTCCTTGCTATGCTGCTCTGGCTCGGCGAACTGATAATTGCAAGCTGGCTTCTTTCTTATGGAGCTGAACATCTCTCGATAAGATACGGGGCAAAGTTTGTAGGAAGAACTCTTCTGAGTATAGCCACTACCCTTCCAGAGATTGCTATTGTTATTTATGCTGCAGCAGATGGTTTCTATGGAATTGCAATAGGAGCTGGATTGGGCAGTAATCTACTTATGATGACTCTGGGATTGGCAGTGATGCTGCTTATCGCTACGACCCGTCTATCCAAAGCGCCTATGAAAGGCATCCCGGTGGGAATGTTCAAACTTGATAAGATATTCTTGTTGGCTACTGCAGTTATCAGTGCTGCATTGTTTATTAACGGATACGATTTTCTTGACGGATTAGCTTTCTCTGCCTTTTTCATAGCTTATATTGCTATGGCCTTTCTGGAAATGCGGAGCGAAAGAAAAAAAGAATCCTCCCGGATTAGCTCAGACGCAGGAAATTTAGAAAATAGGCATCAAATCATAGAGGTTAACGATTCCGAACCTACAGAAAAAACATTTGACAAGGAAATGCTCAAGTCCGTGGCTGCATTCGCTGCGGGCACGATTGGAATCGTATTTGGAGCGGGGCCATTTATCCATTCTATGCAAGGGCTTTCATTGGAGATTGGAATCTCAGCTATCATACTGGCTGTTATAATAAGCCCCATAGCCGGTGAGATGCCAGAAAAAATCTCGATGATGATTCTTGCACGCAAAGGTGCAGCAGGGGCTTCAATAGCCATCGCAAACGTACTGGGATCTAAAATTCTAAATAATACATTACTTCTGGCTGTAGCAATATTTGGGGCGATGTACCATGGTGGATTCTATACAAATATTGAACTTACTCCCATACTTGCCTATCAAGTAATTTTAGTTACTATTGTTACTATTATTGCTCTCCTCCCGCTTTTCAAAAAGGAAATAGGGCTAAAAGTGGGCATTATGTTAGCAAGTTTGTATGCAATTAGCTTATTTATTCAATTTCTACTCCCTCAAGAAATTGCTTTGCATTAGTGTCTCCAATTTACTTTTGATAGTAGTATTCTAACGGATTAACTAGCCAATGTCATTGCAGACGTTAAGCGTACTCCCAGCATGTTCGAATTACGGGACAGCAATCTGTTATCCTGTCATAACCTCTCTTGCTGACGCCTTTTTGTTTATGTTCTTGTGACAATGATTTCTCAGTTATTCTAGAATACAAACATTGTATCTTACTTCCTGCTTTGAACTTGTAATCTCTATTTGTTATAAAATATGGTCTTTTCGAGATTGACCCATTCTATCCAAATCTATTTATCTTCGATGACAACAAATTTGCTTATGGGCATATTTCTCGGAAGAAAGTCCAAGCGTTCGGCAGAGAGTCCCACTGATATCTCAATTCATCAAGACGACACATTAGACCAACGCGACTTCCAGAAATACGACTTGTATAGGAAAGGAGTGAATAGCATGTCAAATCAAAAATTTGAGGATGCAATCCGTAGTTTCGAATTAGCCTTGCGGTTGGATCCCAAATATGTAGATGCCTGGGTTAAGAAGGGATATGCTCACTTTCATCTAGGAGAGTACAATAGCGCTATTTTGTCATACGATAAAGCGTTAGAGGTAGACGTCAATAATGTAGAGCCTTGGAACTTAAAAGGTTTGGCATACTACGGATTGAAAAATTATGACAAAGCTATATCAGCATGTGAAAAGGCAATTGATGTTAACCCTAATGACGGGATGGTATGGTATAATTATGCTTGCTATCTTGTACTGACCGGGAGAATTGATCAGGGTCTAGATGCCCTTAAAAGATCGATAGAAATTGATATAAGCTATGCAAGAAAAGCAGTCAGAGATAGGGACTTTGAAAGCGCCAGAGCAGAAGAAGGATTTCGAAGAATAATTGAAGTTGTAGTCCTAGAATCGATCAGACAGGGCTACAATTATGTCGGCAAGATAGTTTGGTTAACAGGCATGGATAAGAGTGATGTGGAGGATGCGGCAATGAGATTAGCTATGAAGGGGTTACTAATAAGAAGAGAAAAAAAGGGTATCAGAAGTAAGGAAGAATATTACGAAATAGCAAAAGAGATTGCAGACAAGGTAGGATATACTAAAAACACAGGTTTTTTAAAAAGAAGCAAGGTTATATCTGCCCCACTCCAGGAACTAAAGGATATCAGCGAAATTATCGGCACTGCCAAAATGTCTGTAGAAAAAGGAGATCTGCAGCTAACGAGTGAAGCCTTAGAGAAATTAATAAATCCTGCACAACATGGCAATGCAATGGTGGAACAATTTTTTGACGAACATCGAGATTTAAGACTATATCATATACGATTGAAAGACAGGGGTCAGGAGTTTTTGAACTCGCGTAAGGTAGATCTTATTGATCTACTTTCAGAAATAGACGCCAAGGTTCGTGGCAACATTATGTCGAGTTCTGCAAGCGAAGAAGTCTAGGCTCAAGATAATCTTATTTAACTACATGCTGTCAACAACTTCAACTATTGGCTCCTTAATGGAAGTCGCTTCTATCAATATCTCTCGGCCCAGACGATTATGATAATGTATTATAGTAGGTGACAACAATAGTTTAGGGATGGACAAGAGGTTTGCTAAAGTTAGTGAGAAGGAAATTACGAAAAGCATAGCATCTATGTTTAACGAGACTATCCAGGAATACGCGGATTCTGATATAATTATAGTAGGAGCAGGTCCAGCGGGATTAACTGCAGGACGTAAACTTGCTGGGAGTGGATTAAAGACCCTAATAGTGGAGCAAAATAACTATCTGGGAGGAGGCTATTGGGTGGGAGGATATATGATGAACCCAGTTACGGTGCGTTCACCAGCCCAACGGATATGGGATGAGTTGGGAGTACCATATCGAGAAGTGGGCGCCGGTCTGTACGCAACTTGGGGTCCACACGCTTGTTCAAAACTAATTGCTGCTGCCTGTGACGCCGGTGTTAGGTTTTTGCAACTGACTAAGTTTGACGATCTAATATTAAAGAATGATAGAGTGGCAGGTGTCGTCATAAATTGGATGCCTGTTTCAGCGCTACCACGAAATGTCACGTGTGTAGATCCAGTTGCACTAGAAAGCAAGATAGTTATTGACTCATCGGGTCATGATTCTGTTGCTGTAAGGCGACTAATGGACAGGGGATACATAAAATGGGAAGGGATGAATCCAATGTGGGTTGAAGGGGGCGAGGATGCGGTAGTCGATAAGACGGGAGAAGTTTACCCTGGTTTAATAGCAGCTGGAATGTCTGTAACAGAAACCTTTGGACTACCTAGAATGGGTCCCACTTTTGGTTCAATGTTGCTCTCTGGTATTAGGGCAGCAGAAATAGCGCAAAGCAAAGTTCAACAAATAAGCAATATCCATCCTATCACATAGTGGTCTTCTGTACTTATTACATTTTTTGTTGTCGAACCGAAAAGGAACCAGTTTTTCTGTAGACTTTGGTTTTCCGAACAAATTATTAACAGGCAGCATAGTTGTAGATCGTAGTAGTTAGTTTATATGCCATCATATAGTGTCGATGACACTGAATCTATCAAGTCAAAGCCTTCACAACTCTACGATGTGGTTATTATCGGCTCTGGGCCTGCAGGATACACTGCGGGAATATATACATCACGGGCAAAGCTTAGGACAAGAATAATCTCAGGGACGTTACCAGGAGGTCAATTGATGACGACAAGTGAAGTAGAGAACTACCCAGGATTTCCAAACGGAATTTTTGGACCAGAACTTATGATGAATATGCGACAGCAAGCAGAGAGATTCGGCTCTTTAATTGCCGACGATGAAGTTATCCGTGTAGACTTTAGTCGAAGACCATTTGAAATTACTTCTCATTCAGAAACATGTGAAGCACATTCGGTAATTATATGTACCGGCGCTTCTCCTAGAAAGTTAGGAATTAGAGCAGAGGAGCAATTCGCTGGCAGAGGCGTATCGTATTGTGCGACATGTGATGGCCCTTTCTTCAAGGGAGAAAATATTGTTGTTGTGGGAGGTGGCGATACAGCCTTGGAAGAAGCCAGCTTCTTAACGAAATTTGGCCGTTCCGTACGAGTCGTTCATCGTAGGGATTCCCTAAGAGCAAGTAAGATTCTCCAAGAGAAGGCTTTTGAGAATCCCAAGATAGAATTCTTATGGAATAAAGTGGTTTCCAATATTGAAGGGGATAAAAAAGTAGGGGCAGTTATCGTTAAAAATGTAGACAATAGCGTCGAACAGAAGCTTCCTGCGGGAGGTTTATTCGTTGCGATAGGTCATGAACCAAATACTGGTATTTTCAAAGGACAAATAGAACTGGACGATAAAGGCTACATAGTACTAAAGAATCATACAGTTACCAGTGTAGACGGAGTATTCGCCGCTGGCGATGTTCACGATTTCAGGTATAGGCAGGCAATAACTGCAGGAGGATTCGGTTGTATGGCAGCCTTAGATGTAGAGAAGTGGCTTACGGAGAGGAAACACAGACAATGAAATCATCCCAGGGTTACCTAATCTTCTGATACGCTAAACTCGGAAGATTCCTTGCGTTATTTAGAAGATTTTCATACTCGCTGGCCGTAAAAATTCCCTGTTCAATGTATAGACTCTTGAATTTCCTCCCATCGTCAGCAAAAAGTCCAACAAATATGCCATCCTGAATCCCATTAGCCATTTCTACCATCGAAGCCATAACAGATCCTGACGATGGTCCAACTAACAGATTTTCACGCATAGCAAGTGCTCTTACCATGTCGAATGAATCCTTGTTGGTCGCAGTAATCCAATAGTCGACAACTTCTTGCCGTCGCTTGAACAAATCCGGCATAGCAGATTCCTCAAAATTCCTTAGACCCTGCAACAAGTGATTCTGTTGGGCTTGGATTGCAACGATTTTGACATCTTTATTCCTTTCTTTAAGATAGGCGGCGACACCGGTAATAGTGCCTCCCGTACCACAGCCAGTAAAAAAGTGTGATACTTTCCCATTAGTTTGTGCCCAAATCTCTGGTCCAGTACTTTCATAATGAGCCATATAGTTGGCATCATTCTCGTATTGATTGGGCATATAATATACGTCAGGTCTGGGTTTTGCAATGGCTTTAGCCAAAGCAATACTCTGATCAGTTCCGGCTCCTACTCTAGGACACAAGTCATCGGACGTCTCATGTATTGATGCACCTAGGTTTCTGAGAATTTGCTTTGTTTCCTCGCTCACTTTTTCTGGGATGACGATTTCTACCCGGTAACCCAAGCTTGTTGCTATTCCTGCAAGTGCTATACCAGTATTACCAGATGTAGGCTCAATTATGACGCTCTTGCCCTTTTTCAATCTATCTTTTTTTTCTGCATCCTTAATCATCCAATATGCAGCGCGGTCTTTTACCGAACCAAATGGATTATACCACTCCAACTTGGCATAAAATTTAATGTTTTTAGTGGAAAATGAGGATAGCTCAATAAGTGGGGTATTCCCAACGCTCTTGAGAATATTTTGTCTGGTTATACTCTCCATTTTATTTTGCCTTCTTTATTATGAACTCGAGATCATTTTTAGTTTTGTTGATAGATAGAAGCTGATGTCCTGTCCTACTTATCCAGCGAGAAATATCTTCTTCCGATTCTGGATCATCTGCTAGTACCTTCAGTACGTCCCCGCTAGCAAGTTTTTCGATTTCAATTTTAGTGCGAAAAACAGGTTCAGGACAGAACAATCCTCTCACATCTATAGTTCTCGCTTGGTCGTTCTCAGTGTTACTAGCATCCATGCCCTATACGTCATAAATTGCATTTGCGTTATAATAAACGTTTATGAGACTATTAATGGCGGTATTTTATGAATCAATGCACTAATATTATCTAAAGAGATCTTTTTCTCTTTCTCGAATTAACTCATATATTGATGCATTCTCTGACTTTACAAAATCAAAGCCTTTGATAACCACTACAGGTATGCCCTTGGACTTGCCCATTACTAACTCTGCCGCAGAGGCAATCTCGTCAACAGTGGCAATCTCTGTCACCTTGAGCTTTTTCCCATACATGTCTTCTTCTCCTATATAGCTCTTAATCGGAACCATCCCTGCTAAACCTATTGCCACGTTTGTCTGTCCATTCCGAAATGGTCTTCCAAAACTGTCAGTTATTACAACCGCGATCTCTTTATGTGTCTTTTCTTTTAACTTATGCATAATCTGTTTTGCGGAGGCGTCGGGATCATCTGGAAGCAATAGTGCAGTTTCCTTGCTATTTATAACATTGCTTTGATCGACCCCGGCATTGGCACATATAAAGCCGTGCCTAGTTTCACTAATGATAATTCCGTTAGATATCCTGACAATACTCTTAGATTGCCTTATAATTAATTCGGTCAATCGAGGGTCTTTCTTGTAAGCCTCTGCCAACTGCATAGCGAAGGAAGATGGAGTTAGAGAATTTAACCTAACGATCTGACCCTCTGCTTTAGAAACTATTTTCTGCGCTATGACAATAATGTCTCCATTTTCAAGTGTAACCTTATTGGAAATTAAGGCGCGCAGAACTAATCTGTATAACCTGTCTCCAGGCTTAACATCTCTCGACATCCTCAGGGGAATGACTCTTATTCCATGCCTTTTTCGCATAGATGAATTATAATCTATCTAAAATAATCACGTACATCATATATACCGTCTATGGAGTGCTAGCTAGGACCGCATTACCAAACCTTTTTTCTAGCAAGTTCAGAAGCAAGGACAAGTTGCGTATTTCCAGCACCGCATCCGATTTTTCCCTGACCTTTTCTACAGGGCAAAAGCCAACCGTATATCCTGCTATATCGAATAGGTTCAGATCATTAGCTCCGTCGACTACCACTACTATCTCGGACTTATTAATTCCCCAGTTCCTTATTGTTGGTAAAACAGAGGCAGCTTTGTCGGATGTCACATTTATTTTCAAACCTACCAGCAGACCATTTTCAAAAACTAGCTCATTACAAAATACCTTGTCTAACCCCAGCTCTCCCTTTAGTCTGTCAGTGATTATTGAGAATCCGCCTGATACCGCTAACATCTTCCAACCAGCTCTCTTGAGTGAGGAGCACAATTCCTTTGCTCCCGGCATAATTTCGAGATTCTCACCAATTCTCTTTGCATCTTCGAACCTTATACCCTTCAGAGCAGAAACTCTTTTTTTGAGGCCTTCCTCCCAATTTATTTCTCCTCGTATTCCTTGCTTTGTGATTCGCCAAATTTCTTTTTCCTTTTCTGGCCCCATAACCTGGGACAAAACGGGCAAGTACTCAGCATTAAGAAGAACCCCTTCAACATCAAATATCACCAACATTCCTAAGAGCTTCGATTCCCTGACATCGCGTATTCTATATTAAGTTTGTTTAAAAGAAGAATGGTAAGATCTTATAAAAGAACAATTAATCCAAGAAATATGGGTGTCCGCAGACAATTTTTTGACTTTGCAATTCAAATAGCAATGTAGCCAGTACTCAGAATCTTGAAGTATCGCCAAACATCATTCGAATCACTCGGAAATTTCAGCAAGGGTGATATACTCCTAATGTATTGTGCTAATCCATGAGCGAAAGTGTACAGACAAAATACATTGTGCCTGTCAAGCAAGTAGAGAAAGGAATCAAGCTCACTGATGAAGCAAAAGTTGAGCTGCAGAGCATAGGCATGATGGATGACAAGGGCAAGCTTAAGCTAAAAGGAGTTAGCCCTAAGATGCTAAAAAGAATGAAGTTGGAAGCAGTCGATTGCCCTGTTTTGGATCGAGAGATAGGATTTATTCAATGCTACGTTTGTAAAAATTTTAATAGCAGAATTACTGGGCAGGTTAACTGTAGAGGAGACCCCTTGTAATAATACGCAGTCTGATTTAAAGTAGGTTGCAAATTGTGTGACAGTATTGGACGATACGAAGCAGATTGGTATTTCGGTAAAAAAACCTGAGGATTTCTCACAATGGTATATCCAGGCTATAATAAAGAGCGGTTTAGTGGATTATGCTCCCGTCAAGGGTTCCATTGTCCTACGTCCCTATGGATATAAGATCTGGAGCATTATAAGGAAAATCCTGGACGAGAAACTAGAACAAACCGGTCACGAAAATGGATTTCTTCCTCTGTTAATTCCAGAAAGTATATTGGCAAGAGAAAAACAACACTTCGCGGGATTTACTCCAGAGGTATATTGGGTTACTCAGGCAGGAAACGAACAGTTGTCAGATAGACTCGCTTTGAGACCTACATCCGAGGCTATTGCGTACTCAACTTTTTCAAACTGGATTAAGAGCTATAGAGACTTGCCTCTGAAGATGAATTTCTGGAATAGTGCGTTGCGCGCGGATATCAAAGGCACAAAGCCACTGATACGGAATTCGGAATTCCTATGGCAAGAAGGGCATACTGTTCATGCAAGCAGAGAAGAAGCGAGAAACGAATCGCACGCTGTTCTGGAAATTTACCGTGAAGTGATAGAGAATCAGCTTGCGATTCCTTGTATAGCAGGACACAAGAGCGAAAAGGAAAAATTTGTAGGTGCTGACGATACACTGACGCTCGAAAGTATAATGGCTGATGGGAAGGCTTTGCAGATGGCTACATCTCATAACCTCGGCCAAAATTTTTCTAAGAGCTTTCACATAAAGTACCTTGGCAAGGATAACAAGGAGCATTTTGCTTGGCAGACGTCTTGGGGCCTTTCATGGCGTCTCATTGGGGCCATGGTTATGGTACACGGTGACGATAAAGGAATAATCCTTCCTCCCAGAGTAGCTCCAATACAAGTCGTGATTATTCCAATTTTCAGAGACAAGGATGCTCTCTACATAAAAGCAGCAGCAACCGAGATTGGAGATGCTTTGCAGAAGACAGGCTTTAGGATCCTCACCGATGACCGAGATGAATACACTTCTGGCTGGAAATTTAATGAATGGGAATTGAAGGGGGTTCCGCTCAGAATTAACATCGGCAAGAGGGATATCGAAAGAGGGAATGTGGAATTAGTAAGAAGAGACACTATGGAGAAAGTTTATGTAAAGTGTGACAATTTACATTCGCACGTCACTAGTATGCTAGAAGATATTCAGGCGAATTTATTTGCTCGGGCTAATGCCGTCCTGAACAAAAGTATATCAAATGCTGTTACCTTAGATGAATTAAAATCCATCATAGATAATAAAGGCGGGTTCGTTTTTTGCGGATGGTGCCAGAACCAGGAGTGTGAACTTCGAATAAAAGAAGTGACGGGGGCAGATCTTCGCGTTATCCCCTTTGACAATCAGAATCTTTTAAAATTTCCGAACTGTGTAAATTGCAGGAAAAAGGCATCTTGTGTTGCTGTCTTTGCTCAGGCTTATTAAATATCGATGTAATTTTTGGAACGAATTGGTGAAGGTCGACTGAGGTATGGCTTAATTCGGGATCCCTGAATGAAGGGAAGTCCCCAAATTCCTACAATATAACACTAGATATATAGGTGAACTGTCATTTAACGTGCTTGATTAGTCTCGGCGAGATCTTTGCACTTTATGAAGGATTTGGTTATTTAGGGGTATTATTGGTAAGCTTTATTGGCAGTGTTATTGTATTTATCCCCGTACCATACTTTCCAGTCTTGGTTACAGCCACACTAAACAGAAACTTTGATCCTCATGTTATTGCACTCGCTAGTGCAGTTGGCGCAGTTGCCGCAAAAATGATAATTTTCTATGGAAGCTATTATGGCAGGAATATACTTAGCAGGAAGACAAAAAAGAGGATTTTGCCATTGCAGAGGCTCTTGAGCAAATATGGGTGGGCAGGGGCCTTTGTAGCCTCTGTAACACCGGTGCCTGATGATTTAGTATATATCCCTCTGGGACTGGCAAAATATAACCCTTGGAAATTTGCAACGGCCGTATTTGTCGGGAAATTAATACTAAATGAAATAATCGTTGTGGGGACCATATTCATTGGTAGGCCGTTCGTAGATATTCTCTCATCGGAGAAGATAGATCCAATCTATCTTATAATTGGGGCAGCTGTCAGTGCTGCGGTCTTGGGATTGCTGATATATTTTTCTCTAAGGATAGATTGGTCAAAGATTATTGGAAAATGGTTTCCCTGGACTCTCAGTGAGAGTGGCACAGATCGAGGAAAAAAAGATTCAGAACATCTCTAGAGAGGAGGGCCTACTAACTACTGGTTTTATAACTATCATAACCTTTAACCTGTCAGCATAGAAATTATAGTGACTTCAAATGAACACTAAACAAAAATAGGAGACAAGCTGGCGAGGCGGTCGCGCACACACTGTTGGAAGCGCAAAGAGACCTGCTGTATACCTACAAGCGAAGTTTCAATAAAGCCGTAGTTGACTTAACGGTATTTTAGGCTGATGGATTTCTGTAGTTAAATTGTAGGCAAAGAGAACTACTTTATCTCGATAATGTAACCTTTACAAGCCTCCAGCAAAAAAGCTAATCATTATGTCTATAATCTATCGTATCATCGGAACCTTATGCAGCGAAGGTTCGTGGCTTATAGTCTTTATCTTGCGACGAAAATACGGACCTAAAAGGTCACCAGGCAGGCAGCACAAAAAAACAGAAAAAGCAATACCGACGTAATCTCTACTACCTCTTAGCTCACTATTAAACGAAGAGTTGTCCCTGTTCGTTGTTCTCATTGAATTATGTGGGATTCACATTGATGGCTGCCTTTTTTGATAGTGGTCTTCTAGGCTCTATTTCTTAGCACCTTTTTATAATCTCTAGACGGGTGAAATATGTGGTCCCTTTAGAAATACTCAGAGAAGCTTGTGTCAATGTATATAACATTACACGAAATCTTATTGGAACGGAGGAAGGTAATCAGAGACTTGGAATTGGAGCCGGGGGAGACTGGTCAAGGAAGATTGACGTAGAGGCTGAAGAGGTGATAATTAGAACTGTGAAGGAACATGGGATGTATCCCACATTTATCGGAGAGGAGTGCGGTAGGATCTCTGGGCAAGAAGGGTATTTGATAATTGATCCTATTGATGGAACAAGAAATGCAACTGCCGGTCTTCCTTTTTATTGCTGCTCTTTGGCTTATTCTGCAGAGAACAAACTAAGCTCTGTATCGCATGCCGTTATAATGGACCTCTTTAGAGGAGACATTTATTCTGCCTCGGAAAGTAGAGGGGCTTGGTTAAACAATTTCAGAATTGAGCCACTAAATAAGAAACGACAGGACGAAGACTTGATCATAGGTATGAATATTTCAAGGACATCTTCGAATGACCTAACCCTCCTTTCTAGGATTATCGGAATTGCAGACCATATTAGACTTCTCGGTGCTAATGCTCTTGAGCTTTGTTACCTAGCAAAAGGCTCTCTGGATGCCTATATCGACCTACGTGGTAAGATTAGAGCAACGGATATTGCTGCTGCCTATTTGATAGTTAAAGAAGCAGGAGGAAATATTTATTCTCCTTTGAAACAGGTTCTCGACGCGGAGCTAGCGGCAGATTCAAGAATGTCATATATCGCTTTCAATAACGCCAATCTGTACGATGTTATTTTTAATGCTCTTAAGACCAAAGAGTAACTTTGAAAGCGCCCGGGCCGGGATTCGAACCCGGGTCGAAGGAGTGACAGTCCCCCATACTAGACCGGACTTTACGGCATCGGAGTTGTCCTGCAATACCGCTATACTACCCGGGCGCATTAACAACAGCTCATTGAAGAGCATTAAAATGTTTTGTTATCTTTCAAATCGAAAGAACGTATAAAATTAAATTGCACCGCTATCACCGTATAGTAACTGGGGCCCGTAGCTCAGCCAGGTAGAGTACCGGACTTTTATCCAGCGAAGAGATCCGGCTGTCTCGGGTTCGAATCCCGACGGGCCCGCTGCAATCTTGTCATTTTATTAGGGAACCACTTTCTATTCTAGACAGATAGTTGGCAGTAATTTTAACAACAGGAAAGAAGGAAAGGAAAAAGCCACTAAAGAAAGTTCCTTGAGAGGGAAACCTAAACAGGAGCAGCCACGACAAGAAGAAAATCCTATGGTCGCATTCATGTATGGTATAAAATCACCTGAGACAAAAAGACATTATCCTCGCAGACTTAAGATGTTCTTTAATTTCTCAGATTTAGTGATGGCGATATTGATAGTACTAGTATAACAAAAACAATAGAAGAACAAGCCAAAATTTTTCTCTCAATGGCACGTTCTAACAAACAGTGGACTGAAGAAAGTTTCATGCGTTTTGTAGGTTTTTCAACTTGAAAGGGTTAAAGTTGGTGAAATAGCAGGATGAACTATTTCCAATTACTATAAATCCACAAAACTATTCTGTGAAATGAATTACCTTGTACTAAATTGGAGAAGACTAAGAAAAGGTCTTCCCAAAGGACGAGAAGTAGCAAATGATAGGGCTCCGACAACAGAGGAACTACATAAGTTAATAGAATTTCCTGATAGGCGTATCACACATATCGCTTACAATATGATATCTCTCTGTTCATACAACAAGTTAACAAGTTGCTCCATTGTGTAAAATTTTCCGGTTTTTGTTGTATGATGTTTTCGACTAAACGGATAGTATCTAGTCTACCTGATGATTATTGGGTTCTTCCAACGGGAAGGTTTGGTTCAGTATTGGTAAGCGCACTGATTGTAACAAAAATCAACAACCCAGCTATAATGGTAGCGTCTGCCTGTAATAGAGTATTACTATTGATATCTACCGGTTTTATAACCCACGATGAGGATGGACCTTACCAGCATTTAAGAATACGTTTTATGGAGTTTTTAGCTTCATGCCATTATCAAGCCTGGAAAATTCCAAGAAAGTTGGAATTTCCGGCG
>DATFBG010000120.1:0-8349 GCA_035253945.1 Nitrososphaeraceae archaeon
TTGTTTGCATGTAATAATTCATGTCCACACCGAGGAGCATCGCTGTCTAAAGGGGAGATCAAGGGCGATAATATTGTCTGTTACATGCACGGCTATGAGTTCAATATTTTTACAGGAAAGCTAGTGAACATGAAATCTTGGAAGAAAGAGGCACAATGGATGGAACAAAATGATGCATGGCGAAAATCAGGTGATCTGACATTGTATCCTGTCGAAGAAAAGGGCGATGAAGTCTATGTAGATATTAGTGAGGATGATCTAAATCAAGTTAATGCTTAATCCAACGCACAGGCCCTGGCTTTAAGGTTTCTTTGCTAAGTAAGGCTATGCTGCTAGAGAACGAAAGTTTGTGGAATCATTCAGGTATAGATTCTGTGACTAGATTGCCATTTTCAATCTTTACAAATAGGAACCGGTTGTCTTTGAAGATCAGCGTTATTTCCGTAGGATCTTCTTCCACATCCAACAATTCCTGTCCCCTAACTCCATCAAATTTTGTCATTATTTTATCATTGTAGTACAATTTGTAGCTGTATTTAGATTATGTTATTTTGGCCGCTTCGCAGTCTCTTTAGATTGTGATCTTTTTAATGTCGAGCATTATACCGTGGGGCTTAACAACATAGGTCATGACCCAGGAGATAAGACGATTCTGGAAGATGGGGGAATACTAGTCCAGATTTTATCACGACTGGTATATTCTGGTGTGAGAGGAGTCTCATGGTCCATCCATCTTGCGGTTTAATCTTACTTCTCTAATCCCTAAATGGAATGCGTCTCTGACAGTTTTATTACGGGCTGATTAACTAACAGAAGAGATAAAAACCAAGTATAGAAAAAAATGAATGAATGAGTGCCTTATGGATTCGTTTATCTATTTGTCCGTTCCAGCAGAACCTTGCTCGAATTCACTCCCAGTCTCAGATGCACCTGCGAGTCCCTTAGCCATACCTTTCTTTCTTGCTAATTCCGCTGCTTCCTTTGTGTCTGTTCCTTGTTTGCCTGGCTCTACTATTTTTTCAGTCATTTCTCTTTTTACCGCTGTGGGTTCGTGTTCTTTGATTTTTGCCGGAGTCATTGGCTCTTTTTCTCTATATTCTTTCAAGGAATCATCTTTTCTTCCAGTTTCAGTTCCAGGAGCACCTTCTTCAAATGTAGATGTAACGCCTTGTTCCTCAGCCGATGGGGCACCGGGGGCTTCTCTTGTTAATGCACGAATCTCTTCAGGAGTTGGCTCTGTGTCCCTCTCAAATTTGGCACTTACCAGAGCACTCGCTGTACCGATATACAGATAGCTGCCGTCATAATTGTAGATATATGGCTTGGGAATGTAGTAAAGATGCACCTTCGCGACCCCTTCTCTGACAACTATAAACTCATTTCCCACTCTTTCGACGTCACCTATATCCACGTTATCAGTTGTCCTGACGTGTTTATGGATTACTTCCTCCCAAGGAATATTCAAAGCTTGACCCGTTTGCACGTTTTTCAGTGTAACTCCAGGCTCCCGAGCCATAAATGGTATGCCATGAACGAACTGAGGATAATCAGCATCTACTTTCCGCTTTCGTTCTTCATATTCTTGAGTACGGAACTCTGACTCAGAAGGTGGGAAATCACGTTGGTAACGATCTTTTATTTCGTCTTTTGTAAGAGATGCGTGGATATGCTCCCCATCGTAGCCTTGTATATAGTATTTTGGAATGTAATATCGTTTTTTACTGACCTTTCCCTCGGTTACTTCAACATAGTGGCTAGACACGCTTTGTACTTTGCCTAGATCCTCCTTGTCGCTTGACTTTATTTTCTTGTCAAGAATCTTTTCCCATGGCATTCCAACACTGTCTTGCGTTGATGCGGGAGAAGATGGTCCGCCTGAAGATCGTGAAACGATGTAGGATGGTATGTTTCTCTCAAAATCTGGATGTTCTTTGACAACCTCGGACCGTCTTTGGTTATATTCTGGAGTCTCAAACTCTGTAGGATGGGGTTCTTTATCCTTTTCGAATCTTGATTTGATTTCATCTTTTGTGAGAGAAACCCATAAATGGTCACCGTCATAGCCTTGTATATAGTATTTCGGAATAAAATAATAATTCTTAGAAACTAGTCCTTCCTTTGTTTGGATATAATCTTTGGTTATACTCTGGATTTTCCCAACGTCCTTGTCGTCACTTGACTTGACTTTCTTGTCTATAGCCTTATCCCAAGATATAATATCAGCCAATATACTATCAATAACTATTTTTACACATGCAATTTAATGGTTTCATACTATTCTTATGTGATTTTACAGCCATTTATATCTAGAAAATAAAGGTAGGATAATCTAGGATAGGGGCAAGAAATAGGTTATGACTAAAGACCATTTTTGAAGAACCTATTTCTTGATCTATTTGGTATATATTTGAAATTTTTTGTCTTGGTTAAAGAACGGCCTCTTGTAATCATATCAGGGTTTGGCTGCCATGACCCTAGCACTAAATTTAACAGATTCAGTAGACTTGGTGTTATCTTTGGCATTAACACTTTCTGTGGAAGGACTTGTAACATTGCTAGATGTCTCTGATAGGGGTCCTGCTATTGTTCCCGATATTCCTTCAGTGCCTTTGATATTGTAAATACTAACAGTGATGTTACCGGTATATGGTTTTTCTAGCGTAACTCTCTCATATGCTCTTCCGCCCTGGACAGGCTCATTTTCCTTCTTCCAGAGCTCCCGTCCATCATCAGAGTAGATGGCTATGTCGTAGCTTTTTATAGGAACCGTTCTTTGTATCAACGAAGGATTCGTATAGCCGGTTGCTCCCATTGTGGTTGGGCCGCCTGTCTGGTTTGTTTCTGTTGTTGGGAATGTCTGCGGTGATGCTGGCGGAGCAGAGGCATTTAGAAATACAATTTCCATATCAAAGCCATTTTCAGGAAGAAGAGATGGTGGTTGACCCCATCTAAGCTGTACTTTATAGGTTCCTTTATCGGAAAGCTTTTCAATTACAGGAATATTGGTAGCCGTTGTATTTAGAACTATATCTTTTTGGTTAGATGAAACACTAACGTTGCCTGGCGGTTCTACTTGTTTCTCCTCGTTTTCTCTGCCAGGTGAATCTTGGGCATACGCAGGAAAGGATATTATCCCTAATATTCCCAGTAAAGACAGTAGGGCAATAGCATTTAATTGCACTAAGGAGTTGTTATAAAAATAAGAATCATTACTTGACAGATTATTATTATCATCTTTAGTATGATATTTGGTACTGTTTATCTTGTTGTGAAAATGGTTTTTTTTCTGGGTAGACTGGGGAGCTGAACGCTTGAAATCGCGAATAATCGAAATTCTCATAAAGCTAATTGGTTAAAATGAAATATAAAGAGGCCCATATCTTTTTTCTATGATCAATCTTTTCTTTTTGTCATTTGTGTTTCACAAAATATTAATTGATTTGTGCCCCGCCTCTGACCCACACGGAATCACAGGTAGCCATACACTCTAGGTGTACTCCTCCTCGTGTACTCTCTATAACGGGGTGCCTTTTCTCCTCAAGCATAGACAGGAAACGACTACTAAAACATCCTTCAGTATTGGTTACCTATCGATTTACTTGGAGTATTGGCGGAGTAAATATACATTTCATAAATATAAAGATCAAGATATGGCAATACTAAAACACAACTACTAATATATTATGAATGCGTCCAAGTCAGGGGTTTAGTATTTCTTATGTTTGTGCTATTTTCAACAAAGACGACAAGTTTAATTCAAATGCCGCTACTGGAACCCTCAACTTAAATTTTTCTATAGTCCCTGGGGTGATTTCGCCTATTATGCCAATTTTTTTTTCATTGAGATTAATATCTGCACATCTTCCTTCTATAAACATACCATTATAGCGTGTTGGCGTCGAGATAGCCTTTGCATATATTGGACCAAAACAACCCTTGACTAGCTCTTGTACTACTGATTTGGCTTCTGTATAATTTGCCAAATTATGAGCAATTACTACACCAACATTCCAATGTTCGTCCAGACCGTCTGTCATTTGGAAAACCTTTCCGATCTCAAACAATTCCTGAGGATACTCCTCATGTATATTGTGGGACAACGTTTGTAGCAGTGATGGAATAAGGGAATCTCTAAGAACTTCATGTTCAGTACTTTTTGTACCCTCAACAATAATAGCACTGCTAATACTATTTTCTATCCCTACTAGCTCGTATTGCATCTTTTTACTAACTAAACTAAAGCTTAGGATCTCAAGCATCCTCATACCAACAAGGATTTCTCTAGTTGCGTTGAATAACTTTGTAAGATCACTTGTTGCGCCTGAAGCTTTTGACCATGGTGTTGAAGGCTGCAAGTTGAAAACGCCATATCCTATTAGTGTTTCCTCAACAACGTCTATTTGATGGATGATGTCAGTTCTATATCTTGGAATTGTGCACATCATTTTCCCATTTTTTCTCCCTTCCGTATCTACCCCAAGTCTGCTTTTTTTTAGGCTTGATGAAATTTCCTGAATGGTAAGGTGCAATCCCAACACTTGATTTATGTAATCCGTATCGATTTGAAAATTTTTTGCTTCCATCTTGGGAGTTAGTTCCTTGTTCCCTGTTTTAGTATCGTAAATGGTTACTGGATTAATTCTAAAACCTGAGTCAAAAAGGCTCATCGCAATTATGGCTATTGTATCGTCTGCTGTTTGCCTGTTAGTCCCTGTGACGTCTATCAAAATATTCCCTATATCAGTACTTAATCTAGTTGCATTACCATTTACTATAGGTGGAAGGGAAAGAACAGAATTATTTGAATCTAGAATAATTGGATATTTTTTTGCATCTTTTAGAATGAATCCATATTCCCTTCCGCTATCTAATTCAGTTAAAATTTGTTTTATTGTGTAGGGGGTTTGTTTATCTATAGGAACAAACGAAAAATCCTCTCCTGCTGTCGTGTATACAAGAGGAAATTTAACTTTGTCTAGATTGTGAATGCCAATTGAAGCCTTCTTTCTATGCCTGCCTATTCCATTGTGAAGGTCCTCCTGCATAGAAATCAATTCCTTAATGTCTCCATTAGTTAGGTTCTTTTCTTTTCTCTTCGCAACAAGAGATACAACATATGGCCGTAGCTGTTTTACGCTTTTATCTACCTGTATAACGTACTCGCGGTCTGTAGACAAATTGAAATTCGGTATACCGACTTCTATTTCAAACAATCCTTTGAGTGCTCTCACAATTCCATACTGTGAAGAAAAGTCAGGCCTATTTGGATTATATTCAATTCTGATACTCTCCTCATCAATCCCCTCTATGTCTAAACCCACAAACGGGATAACTTCTAGTATCTTTTCAAATTTAATTCCTGGAAGAGATTTTTGCAGTCTTTTTTTGGAAATAGTTATGACTGGTATATCGGTACACTCCTTAGCCAGCCCAAATTGTTGGAATAGAGGTCTCGGACATCACTTAGACTAAACCGTGTCATTGCTATTCTTTCTATGCCTCCACCCCATGCTAAAACAGGATTTTTTATGCCAACAGGCTCTGTTACCTCTGGTCTAAAAATACCCATTCCAAACAGTTCCACCCACTTGTCCAGAGTCTCATTATAGATCATCGATTGTAGAGAGGGTTCTGTATAAGGAAAGTAAGTAGGCCAGAATTTTACCTTATTTATCCCAAGTTTAGAGTAAAACTCTGTTTGCAAGCCTATCAAATCTCGAAGACTGACGGCGCTGCTTGTAACAACACCTTCTATTTGACTGAATTCCACTAAGTGTTTATATGACGTTTTTTCATTTCTGAATACCTTTCCTACTGTAAACACCCTTGCGTCTTCTAGTTTATTGTCAGACAAATACTTTATCGTTACAGGGGTAGTATGTGTGCGCAAGACTATTCTTTTGGACTCTTCAGGGTCCCATTCATATTGCCATCCCTTTCTGTGAACATTGGAAACCTTGTCGACAATATTTTGGTCTTCTACGGGCATGGTTTGTTTTTTTTGGTGAACATAAAATGTATCTTGCATCTCTCGCGCAGGATGATCTTGTGGTGTAAAAAGGACGTCGAAGTTCCAGAAGCTAGGTTGAACCAGCGGTCCTTCAATTTCCAAAAACCCCATGCCAACAAAAACTTCTTTTATTTCGTCGACCAGATTTTGAAGTGGATGCTTTTTTCCAGCATGAATTGAAGGAGCCGAAGCTTCCACGTCAAGTAGTTTAAACCCGACATGCTTCCACTTTCCGGAAGTGATTAATTGTGATGTAAGCTGGTTTATTCGATTTTTCTCTGCTTCATGCTCTATGCGTTGATCCTCCAATTTTTGTAGTTTCAATAATTGTCTGCCTTTATCAGACAAAATAATCTCTGAATCTTTATTTTTTTGTTCAATTACGAAATGGCGTCTCTTCAACGAGTCAAATGCTTTTAATTCTTTCTGGCTCATAGTGGAAATTTGATCTTCAGACATGACTGTTGCCGTGTATATTTTCTTTAAAAGAAGTTCTTCAGGTGATGATTCGTCAGAACCAGGCAAGACTACCAGAGCTGGTTCTTCCCCTGGTGCTGAAGGAGTTTCCTGCGCTAGCCATTTGTTCATATGAACAGCATATCTAAAGGCAACCGTCATTTCGTTATTATCATCAAATACTCGAGCACCGGACAACTTCTTCATAGTATTGAATCCTTGTTTTACTGACTCTACTAATCTTCTCTCTGGAAACTGATTTTTTATTGCTTTTAATCCATTTTTTCCCATCGATATTTTGACAGTTGATTTATCCTTTATCGAAATTAAGTTCTTGTATTTTAGCCACTCAATACCTCTTCTTACTTGGTCTATATTCAACCCAGTGACATGTGAGAGACTGTCTATGGACATAGGTTCGCTGCTAACTAGAGTCTTCAACAAGGACCTTTCAATTGGGTGGAGTTCGCTTTGATTCTCTTGCATTAATCGTAGGATGTCTGAGCAAATAAGACTTTTTAAACCTTTAACCATTGTAGCATATCAAAGTGGCAGGATACAATGAGTAAGGCATCCTCTAACAATATCAAAACCAATACCACAATCACCACTCCAAACAATCAAAGGTGAGGTAGGATTAGTAACACTATCAAAAATAATATGAATGGTAACGATGAAAGTCCAGAAAATGACAAGGAGAAAAATGACTCTGCTAGAGTTACTCCTTGGGAAGTCGAGGGACGTATTGATTATGGTAGGCTGATAGAAGAGTTTGGCACTCAGCCTATAAGTGCTGAGATATTGGAACAGTTTGAAAGGATTACTGGCGAAATTCATCCTATGCTAAATCTCCATTATTTTTTCTCGCATCGTGACTTAGACTTTATACTGCGCAAGGTAGAGAATCGCGAAAAAATTTATCTTTATACGGGAAGGGGTCCTTCTGGAATGGTCCACATGGGCCATTTGATGCCTTGGATATTTACAAAATACCTTCAAGACAAATTTGATTCCAAACTGTTGTTTCAGATAACGGATGATGAAAAATTTTTATACAGTCAGAACCGTACGAGAGAAGAGATAAAGCGCTTTACATACGAGAATATATTAGATGTTATCTCTGTTGGATTTGATTCTAATAACACAAAAATTATTGTGGATACAAAACATATCAAACATCTTTATCCTATTTCACTTGAAATTGCAAAACGAATTACTTTTTCGACTGCCAAAGCGGTGTTTGGTTTTTCAGCTTCAACAAATATTGGCATGATAGGATTCCCTCCAATACAGGCGGCTCCTTGTCTTTTACCTTCGCTAATAGAGGAAAAACCCACACCGGTACTGATTCCTGCAGCAATTGATCAAGATCCATATTGGAGAATTACTCGAGACGTCGCGGAGAAAATGGGTTTTTATAAACCGGCTCAGATTCACAGCAAATTTCTTCCAAGCTTAGATGCACCCGGAGGAAAGATGTCTTCATCAAAACCTGGAACAGCAATTTTTACAACAGATGAGGCTGAGGTCATTGATAAAAAAGTGTCAAATGCCTTTACGGGAGGACAGGCCACAGTTGCATTGCAGAGGCTTTACGGCGGGAACGCGTTGGGATGTCCTGTCTTCTGGTATTTAAGGTATTTCTTCGACGACCAAAAAAATTCTGACGAGCGCTTTGTAAAATGTATTAGCGGGAACCTTCTTTGTGGAGAGTGCAAAAGTGATTTAGCCAGGGATAGCAAATCCTTCATAACTACTTTGAAAAAGCGAAGAGAAAAGGCCAAAGATTGTATTCAGAAATATATGTATGACAATGTTCCTTTTGAAATTTGAACACAGAAGTCAGGACGATAGTATAACATGAATACAGAGACATTTGAGTG
>DATFBG010000121.1:0-6456 GCA_035253945.1 Nitrososphaeraceae archaeon
CTGGTGACTACAAGTATGCTAAGACGCAACTGCTTGATGGGGCTTTATCAATATACCCCAGGGTTGAAACGCTCATAACAGAGAGCACATATGGGAATAGTACCGATGTGATGCCAGAACAATACATAGTATATCGTACTTTTACAGACAATATTAACAGAACATTGACAGGAGGAGGAAAGGTCCTGATACCGGTCCCTGCAGTAGGCCGAGCGCAGGAAATTATGCTGGTATTAGACAAAGAGATGCGCGAAGGAAGATTGATGGAATCTCCTATATACATTGAAGGAATGATTTCGGAAGCCAGTGCAGTCCATATGTCGTATGCTCATTACCTTGGTTACGACGTTAGAAAGTCTGTATCACAAGGCATGAATCCATTTCGGTCCGAATATTTTACTGTGGTTAACGGTCCTAACAATAGGACGGATGTTTTAAATGATGAATCTCCTTCAATTATAATGGCAACCTCAGGCATGCTAGAGGGCGGTCCTTCAGTAGAATACTTTAAAGAAATAGCTCAATCGGACAACAACAGAATTATGTTCGTTTCGTATCAGATTAATGGGACATTGGGTAGGCGAGTCCTAGATGGAACGATGAACGAAGTAAGTATGCTGGATAAAAATGGAAAACTTAAGGTTATCCCAGTCAGGTGTGAGACCAATAAAATAGATGGATTCAGCGGACACAGCGACTTTAACCAGATACTGAGCTTTGTATCACGTGTAAGACCAAAACGAGTCTTAGTAAATCACGGGGAAAGGTCTAAGTCTGAATCAATTGCTAGTGCCGTACACTATCGACACAAGCTAAGGTCGAGCGTTCCGGACAATAGAGAAATTGTAAGATTAAAGTGAACAGTCTGACATCATTTGCATATCTTTTTAGCCATGTTTGGAATATAAGAATCGAGAGGAATTTGGCTATAAGATATCGATGTATTAATTGTAATATTGTACTAAGCGGGGAGGGTGCGTCGCGACATTACTTGGCATACCCCTCTCACAAGCTTGAAAAACTACCTCCACCAATCAAGTCGGTAAGAAACACAGACATGCAACAATGAATTTATTCTCTAATACTTTCTAGTGTCGAAACAACCTGCCAAAGCATTGTCCGGATATGAGATTGCATTTGAGGATTCTGCGTTATCGTGTCCAACATACTTATGGCATTAGCAGCCCTTACCATGCTGTTTCCAGATTTTTCGTCTCTAAGCATGACAGAGACATCCTTTATCATGCTTCGCAAGTTTCTCTGGACATTGTTACTCCTACTTAATGTTTCTAGTGAATTTATTGCGTTTGTAAGTTTTTCAAGATTTTCTTTTCGTTTTAACTCCTTCTTTGTTGAATTCACCGCGTTTGCACCTGGCCTATTTATACTCTCTCAAGAAAAACGATCTTTTGAATGTTTTTATTAATGCCGTATCATAATATCCAAGTACGATACTGGGTGGCCCTTTCAAAATTTGCATGTACGGTACCATGAGAGCATACCGGTTGAAGAACTATGCTGCTGGAGCCCTGACCATGCAATGCCCTTAGCCATATATCGTACAAAAATTAGACTTTCGATACACTTCTGTATTTTATTAAACTATTCGATACTATGGTAGAGATGATTATGCGTCGTTTTGTATTAATCGTCTATTGAAGATGCATTCAAAAAATACTCATGTATTTATTTCACTGGTGTAGGACACAATTTTGGCATGCTGTATTTCTAATTACAAATCATCGATGACATCGAAAATTAGTTTGCCAGATACAAATAGGAGCGATATAGACAGAAAAATTTGTAGAAAATTTTCTCTTATGTGGCCTGAAAGTTCAGCCCCAATCACTCCGCCCGCGAAAGCCCCGACCGACAAAGATATAGCAAATGCATAATTAGGATTGCCCATGATAGCATGAACAACGAGGCCGGTCGCTGAACTTATCATAATGATAAATTGCGAAGTCGGAGCCGCTTCGTACATTTTCATTCCCACTAATAGTAATAGTAAGGGAACAAAAATTATGCCACCACCAACACCGAAAAGACTTGATATTATTCCTGCTGCAAACGCACACGAGTATAGCACTGGATATGGATTGAATTGAATTTTTTTTTTGCCTTTCTCGAATTTAGTGCTACCGTTGTATAATATGTAAATTACTGAGATAATCAAAATTAAGGAAAAAAACAATTTGAAAAGGCCAATAGAAATCAGAGTCGAAAGGTAAACACCTAGTATTGCTCCAGGAACCGAGAGAAGTGCTATCCTGCAGGCAATTCTATATTCTATTCTTTTATGCCTCGCATACGAAATTACAGATGAAATACTGGTAAACGTAACAGCCACGAGACTGGTACTTGAGACCTGAGCAGGAGGGAGACCCATCAATGTCAAAACAGGAGTGAAAATTATTCCTCCTCCTATGCCAATTAGAGATCCGAATAAACCTCCTCCAATCCCTAGACCAATAAAAATTATGATGTAGGCGGCATCAAGCATACATACCAGTACTATCAGGGAAACAAATAAGGTATTAAAGTATACTATAGTGTCGATGTCGTTGAACAACATTGGATATCGAATACCTTAGAATATAGCAACGAATGCCTTCAAAACAGGTGCTGTATGATAGTCCTGTGATAACCCCCTGCTGATTTATATATTACATGAACTTTATTCTGTCGTCATAGGATGGCGATTGACACCGGCGATACCACTTGGATGCTCATTTCCACTGGTCTAGTAATGTTAATGACACCGGCATTGGGCTTTTTCGAAGCCGGTCTTATCAGGAGCAAGAATGCGCTCTCGGTTCTGGTTCAAACATTTTCCGGTCTTGCCATTCTTTCTACACTTTGGTTCATTCTTGGATTCACATTAGTGTTTGGGCCGTCACAGGGAGGCATAATAGGTGGACTGGATTGGATTTTCTTTAGAGACGTTCCAGTGAATGGTTCCTTGGATTATGCGCCAACCATTCCAGGTGTTACTTTCGCATCCTTTCAGATGATGTTCGCTGTAATTACACCACTTCTAATTACCGGAGCATTCGCTGAAAGGTTGAAATGGTCTTCTTTTTTTATATTCATCATAGCATGGAGTATTATCGTCTATTTTCCTCTAGCCCATTGGATATGGGGACGTGGTTGGCTTGCAGACTTAGGCGTTTTTGATTTTGCAGGAGGTATTGTAATTCATACTAGTGCCGGCCTTTCATCTATAGCCGCAGCGCTTGTTTTGGGCCGTAGAAGAAACTTCGGTCCTGATATTATGGTTCCCCACAACATACCACTTGCAGTGTTAGGTGCTAGTTTGCTCTGGATTGGATGGTTTGGATTTAATGCAGGCAGCGCGTTGGCCTCCGGGAGTCTAGCGGCAAATACTCTTCTTGTTACACACATTGGTTCAGTAACGTCTGCAATAGTATGGCTGTTCCTTTCATGGAAAAGGGCAGGAAAACCCTCTACTACTGCTGTTATAAATGGTGCCATTTCTGGTTTAGCAGGAGTAACTCCGGCCGCCGGTTTTATTACTGCTCAGAGTTCATTTGTCTTGGGTATTGTACTCGGCTTCGCCTCATACTATGGGATACTACTAATTAAAGAACATCTAAAAATTGATGATGCCTTAGACGTCAGTTCGGTGCATGGCATAACAGGAATAGTTGGTTCGGTCGCTATAGGATTGATTGCTACTACCGCTATAAATCCTGCTGGTCCGGATGGTTTTCTGTACGGCAATTCTATTCAACTAACTATTCAAGCTCTGGGTGTGACAGTAGCTGCAGTGCTGGGTTTTGTTGGGACGATAGTGATTATGAAGGTAATTGACGCGACAATAGGACTAAAGGTCAGGGGTGAAGAAGAGGAAATTGGCCTCGATATAACACAGCACGCGGAGAGAGCGTATGTCGACTAGCACTTCATTCTTGAGTATTTCATTGAAACCAATTCATATTGATTATAATCCATCGTGGCTGTTCATTACGAGGTGAGAAAACAGAGTTGGTAATACCTCGTGAATTAGTTCTAATAGTAAATGAATTCTTCACAACTCCGAAGTAGTGGGAATGACAATATATGATGTAAATGGTCGAAGGTGCAAAAAAAGAGTCGCTCACAGTTGGAAGGGGGCGCCGTGAGATGTATTCCAAAAATCGGATTTAGGACTAAATAGAGGATTTGATCCGTAACTTCCTCGTTGATCAAATTGTAAATGACATGCTTGCCATGGTAAGTAATGGTCTTCCTCAGACAGAAAAATATTTGTATTCGATGTCGTTAAGCAATCGATAGAGGAAGCAAAAAACGGGAAACTTTGGTTGTGAGAGACTCCGTTATAGAGTGTATTAAATACATCAGTAGGTTAACCAATTCACACTTGAATTGCGCATAATAATTGTCGGATTTGGAATTGTAGGACAGAGCTTTGCAAAACTCATTCTGTCCCGAGCAGCAGATTTGTATAACACGTACGGAGTTAACCCTCGTATAGTTGCATGTATTGATAAAGGAGGAGCAGCTGTTAGTCCGTCTGGAATTGATCTTCAGAAATTATTGGATACCAAGAAAATCAATGGAACGGTGGGGTCATATAACACAGAAGGAAACAAATGGACAGGAAACGACATCGTGGAACAAATTGATTCCGAGGTTTTGCTCGAGCTAACATCCACCAATTTGCAGAACGGAGAACCTGGCATTACTCATATTGTATCTGCAATGAGATCCGGAAAACACGTCATCACAGCAAACAAAGGTCCCCTTGCTCTGGCCTTCCCATCGCTAATGGAACTCGCAAACTACAATAATGTGATGCTACGTTTCAGTGGAACAGTCGGTGGAGGCACCCCCATTTTAGAATTTGCAAAAAGATGCCTTAAAGGTGACAGGATCCTGTCTTTTAAAGGAATACTTAACGGTACCACTAACTATATCTTGACCAGAATGGAGGGAGGTCTGTCACTCAAAAACGCGTTGATGGATGCTCAGGAGAAAGGATTTGCAGAGGCTATTCCTGAGCTAGACATTGACGGTCATGACGCATCAGCCAAAGTCTCGATAATTGCGAATTGGGTCATGGGAATGAAGAAAACGATCTATGACGTAGAACGCACCGGGATTGCAGGGGTGACCCTCGAAAGCATAGAGGAAGCACGGAAAAGAAATAATGCAATAAAATTGGTCGGAATGGCAGAGAATAAGAAACTTATTGTAAAACCTACGGAGGTATCAAAATTCGATCCAATTTGTGTAAACGGAACTTTAAATGCTGTAACGTTTTCATCGGAACACTCTGGAAGGCAAACGATTATTGGACCCGGAGCAGGAGGAATGGAAACCGCCAGCGCGGTACTTCGGGACTTAATAGAAATCAAGAATACCATATATGAAATATGACCTGGATAACATCGATTTTGATGGAGATTAAAAACTTAGCAGTCTAGAACTGGCCTAGATTGGCAGGTTCAGTCTATAATCAATCTCAAATACGTTAGTAACTTTGCGAAGAAATTAATTAGGCCACAAATTACTTTAGGATATCATATTTCGGGCTAATTGGATAACTAACGACAGAAACAGTTTTCCAACTGTAATTATTACAAAAGTAATGCTGAAGACGAAGATCAAAATGCCTACTAGAGCATCTTAGTAGCTCGTGGCACAGTAGGATAAATCCTAGCATTCTAACTAAATGACAGCAACTGAGTACAGACAAAATGTACTGGTGCGATTTATATAAGGTATTAAAGGTGCGACTGATAGGTGACATGTGGCGTCAGAACACATAACAATGCTGGTATCGCTCCTTTCTCTAATCCATTAATTGGGGTTCTAGTTGGAAATAGAATAATAGTCTGGAATATAGATGACTCGAGGATGCTATTCGGAAACGGGTATTTCGGTAAACCTCTGGGGATACCAAAGCCCAAAGGAACTCTGTTCAATCATCCACTTGTTCTGGATCTTATCGAAGGATACTATCTTGCACTGAAATCAAAATTGCAACTACGTACTATCGACGGTAGAACATTGTCGGCTTTAAATATTAAAACTCTCTGCAAGAAACAATACGACGAATTCGATACAAAATACTTAGTGTTTCAAGATTTACGAGATCGTGGATATATAGTCTCTCCGGGTATTAAGTTTGGCTGCGACTTTGCTGTGTACGAACAAGGTCCTGGAATTGACCATGCCCCCTACTTGGTTCAGGTATACAAACCGGGCTTTGATATAACTGCGACGGCAATTGTATTGGCAGGAAGATTGGCAACAACCGTTAAGAAACAGTTTATCATAGCAATCCCCAAAATAAATGAGAAAAAGGTAGAATTTATCGGATTTGACTGGTGGCGCGCATAACTTGGGTGATTGTTCACAATTAAATTGGGTCTGGTTAGTCCTGTTAGTAGTCCGATAATGCCCCCTCATAGTATTCGAAAGGATTGA
>DATFBG010000122.1:0-2803 GCA_035253945.1 Nitrososphaeraceae archaeon
CTCAATATTCAAGCTAGGAAAATAGTGAATTCAGTCTTTCTCCATCATGCATTAAAGGCTGGACTGGACGCAGTAATTATTAACGCTAAAGATGTCATTCCTTATGGCGAAATACAGCCGACTGAAAAAAGATTAGCAGAAAACCTTATCTTTAACGTTCATGCAAATGCGCTTTCAGAATTAATTACATATTTCCAAGAAATTAAGGCTCCATCGATAGGAGGCAGGATATCTACTGCAGGAAAACTTGAGCTAGATGACACATGGAGTGCAAGCAAGAAATGCCATTTTAGAATAGTGAATCGAATCAAGGAAGGCATAGAAGATGACGTCGTCGCAGCTATTGCAGAAAGCATACCTTCTGGCAATGATAAAAAGCTCGTTTCCCAAAAGAACAAGGATTTAAAAGGAAGCAAGTTTGTGCTAGTTGCGCCTAAAAGCATTGCTCATGATGCTGCGGTACACACTTTGAACGAGGTACTTTTACCTGCGATGAAGGAAGTTGGAGATAAATTTGGTGCAGGGGAACTAATTCTGCCATTTGTTTTGAAATCTGCTGAATGTATGAAGGCAGCTGTTGCTGAGCTTGAAAAATATCTTATAAGACAAGAGGGCGTAAGCAAGGGAAAGCTTGTTCTTTGCACAGTATATGGTGATGTTCACGATATAGGCAAAAACTTGGTGAAAACCATCTTTGTAAACAATGGTTACAGTGTCTACGATCTTGGCAAACAAGTTCCCCTTCAGACCATTGTTGACAAGATTAAGGAGGTTAATGCTGACGCTGTAGGATTATCGGCGTTGTTGGTATCTACCTCTAAGCAAATGCAGTACTTCGTAGAATTTGCCCGGAATAATGATATGAATATTTCAGTTCTCTGTGGCGGAGCAGCTATTAATAGTAATTATATCAACAGAATAGCAAAGGATGGAGGTCTATATCGAAGTGGAGTCTTCTACTGCAAGACTGCGTTTGATGGTTTAAGGACCATGAACGTTCTAATGTCAGATAAAAAAGCGGAATTTCTTTCTCAATGGCAGAAAAAAGTTGAGACTTGGCAGGAAAGAAAAAGTCTTACCGATGATGCAAAAACAACCATCAGAAGCAACATAGTACCGGTGAGCCCACCCATACCTCCACATGTTAACCTCAGGATTCGTCTCGAACCGGAACAAATAGATCTCGATGAAATATGGAATTTCCTTAATAAAAAATCTCTTTTTGTTCTTTCTTGGGGTTTAAGGGGAACAGCGGCTGACGGTCTCTCTGAACTCTCATACAAGCTTCTAGAGGAATGGAAAAATAGGGTTAAGGTAGAAAAACTTTTTGAACCAAGGGTTGTTTACGGTTATTTTAATTGTCACAATAGAAATGACAAGCTGGTGGTTGAATTGCCTGAGCATGAAGAAGAGGTCATTTTTGACTTTCCAAGATCCTCTAAAGAGAAGCATTTATGTTTGACCGATTATTTTGGCAAAAATGATATCGTAGCATTTCAGTCTGTGACAGTTGGAAATCGAGTTGGAGAAATTATTGACCAATGGAACAGGGAAAATCTTTATACAGATGCCTACTATCTACATGGTCTGGCAGTAGAAACTGCTGAAGCGTTGGCTGATTGGACCAACATGAGGATAAGAAACGAATTAAAAATTGCCAATACCCGTGGCCTTAGATATAGTTGGGGTTACCCTAGCTGTCCTGATATATCTCAACACCATTTGGTATGGAAAATTCTGGAGCCTTCCAAGTCAGGCATGAATCTGACGGAAGCCGGTCAAATAATTCCGGATCAGTCCACAGCTGCTATCGTAGTGCATCATCCTGAAGCAGAGTATTTCGTGCTATAGAATTAGTCAAATATATACATACTTAAGTATCTTTTCTGGTCCTAAGAGACTCGTGTAATAATGACCATTAATGACTTTGCTTTTGCTTGCGCTCTAGATGATTCTCCCCCATATTTTACTTACGAAAAACAAACGATGCTAATAATTGAGTCTAAAGATAATGCAATTCTAAATGTCAATGGGTTTCTCTATATCGAACCGTTTGTTGAAGCTCTGGTTTCCCATGAGTCTGTGCACGTTATTATCAAAAACCTCGAGGGGGCAGATATATCTGACTCACTCGACGACTTGGAAGTTATAGTTGAGCGCGATGGGTCCAAATTCCAAGTCACACTAAATAATATGCTATTTGCGAAGGACAGATCCGGAATTGTCATCTGATATCTTCCAGAACCATCATGACAAAGAAAATGAATGGCCATACGTAGATTAAGTGAAAGTTATTCATTTTAAAACTGATTTAATAATAAAGAGCAACACATTTAGAATGGTAACAGAACAAAAAGTACAGAGCTTAACCATCTCCATTGTCATCGGCATGAAATGCACGTCGCTAATTCGGTAAAAATATAATAATTGAAGGTTAAGGTAGAACAGATGTATCTCTATAGAAGACACCAGTTTTCAAGACGAAGCAGCTTGGGATTGATGATGATGATGATGATAGGACAACGATAGTAAAACTATGCTCTCGTCTGACAAATCCAAAAATGATTATTCCTAGGCTTATTGCTCCCCACAGAGAATTTTTGTCTTAACGCTATTACAAGATCAAAATCCCGAAAATACCCTCTTCTTTTATCGTCACTTCATAGTTGGTATTGACTCTAGGAATGCTAGAACTAAGGTAATCTATGCGACCAGATCTTGATGAACTATAAATTAATTTATTTAAATAGTTCTTTGAGAGTTTTTTCTTTCATAATCAGAAGTCCTATGAAAAAATGTCCAG
>DATFBG010000123.1:0-7261 GCA_035253945.1 Nitrososphaeraceae archaeon
ATAATTCTGTCTCCGGCAAGCCGATAGCTTTTGCAAGATTCGATGTGTCATTATAGCCTACGTAATCTGCCCCTATCCGTTCAGATATCTTGAGCGCAATATTGATCTCAGATTTTTCGTTCGTGGCCTCCCTGTAGGCTAAAAGCTCATCCTGGGAGGGAAAGTCTATTCCCGCATAGCAGGGGAATCGAATTGGAGGATAGGTAACCAAGAGGCTAACCTTCTTTGCTCCCGCCCTACGTATTATCTCAATTATAGAGGCAGAGCTCGTGCCCCTGACTATGCTGTCATCAACGATAACTACGTTTCTGCCCTCAATTATGTTCCGTATAGGAGTAATACTGCTACTTATCGCCACTCTATTTGCATGATATGGCTCAATAAAGCTCCTCATCGAGCCCTTCTTGCTATACCGGTCCTTGAGAAGTCCTTCTTCAAAAGGTATATCCAATCTCTGGGCATAGCCAAGAGCTGCAGGTCTCGCAGAATCCGGTACTGGTATAACTACATCGGCTTCAGATATAGGAAACTTCTCTGCCAGCAGCTGACCGATTCTCTTCCTGGCCTCATAGATGCTAATACCTTCCATTATGCTGCTAGGATGAGCAAAGTATGTGTATTCAAAAGCACAATGTGAATGACCTTTCTCCTTAGAAAACTGTGTTGCTTCTAAGCCCCTTTCACTGAACTTTAATAGTTCTCCAGGCTTAACGTCGCGAACTAACTCTGCCCCTATTACCGACAAAGCGCAGGACTCTGAGGCTACTATAAATGCGTTGTATTCCTTCTGGTATCCCAGAACAAGCGGGCGAAAGCCTCTAACATCGCGAGCTGCATAAACAGAGCCATCTTCGGTCAGAAAAGTAAAACAAAAGGATCCTATCATTTCGTCTTTTAAAACACCAAGTGCTCGATTGAGATTACTGTCCCCCTCCATTAAAGTTACTAGGCGCTGAGCTGCAATTAGGGTATCGCTCATAGTTTGCGGAGTGAAGCTACAACCTCCAACCATTTCAGATAATTCCTCCACATTAGCAATAGTCCCATTATGTGCTACACATAAATCTCTGACTTTTAACGGTTGAGCATTTTCTATCGTACTCCTGCCAAAGGTAGAATATCGTACGTGCCCTATTATTGCCCTAGACCTATACTTCCTTACTAGCCTTTGAAAATGCTCGGCGCTACCAGATACAAGTCCTAATCGACGAAAAGGCACCTTACCTGGAACTGCAATTCCCCACGATTCTTGTCCTCTATGTTGTAGCGCCCGCAAACAATCTATTGCAATAGGCACAACATTCTCTCCATCAAGAGAGAATATGCCTACTACTCCACAATTTTCATGAACCATATTCACTTTGCTCCCTTCGACAACCTTGATGACTCTGTAAAAAAGGACAAGATTTAGAGAAGATAGTCATGACTGGGGGTTCCATAATGATAATTCAGACTGAGCAAGATAAAAGCTTATCATCATAATATACACCAAGGTAACCTAACTTCAACTTAGAACTTATGACATCGCCCTGTTCAACAAATTGTAATTTTTCTCCAATTCTGCTAGGGAACTATGAATAACTGACGAACCTGATCTGGTGAAAATGACTTTGTTGGTTTTGGAATCCGAAGAATTACCTATATTAGCATATACAAGTCCTGGGATGGATTTCAAAAGATTTTCGACCTCCTTAGGTTCGCTGGTCGCAAATATGAATCTAGATTGAGACTCTGAGAATAGAAGATTGTCAATCCTGCTACAATTGTTAGGTATTGAATCTAGATTGACCTCGAGTCCTGTTTTTCCCGCTAAAGCTATTTCACATAATGCTATAGCCAATCCTCCTTTGGAACAATCATGTGCACATGTAACTAGGTTATCACGTATCAAGGAAAACATAGTTTTTCTATTCAGCCTATCAGCATTAAGCTCAAGGCGGGGAACAACTCCTCCAGTGACCTTATGATAGCCTTCATAGTATTCCGAGCCTCCCATCTCGTCATATGTTAGGCCTAAGATAAAAATTGTACTTGAGGGTTTTAGCGCTAACTCGGTTATCCACTTGGCATCTTCTATGATACCTACGCATCCTATCACGGGTGTAGGTTTTATTGGCCCCCTGAAGGTTTCATTATATAAACTCACTTTGCCTCCGACTACCGGAATATTCATGAATTTGCAAAAGTCAATAATTGCTCTAACGGATTCTTCTAACGACCAGAAAGTCTGCGGATTCTCAGGATTACCAAATTGTAAGTGGTCTATTATTCCTATTGGTTCTGCTCCGGCGCACGCCACATTGCGAGAGCTTTCAGAGAGACAACCTAAAGTTCCGTAATACGGATCCAAATAACAATGCTTGGAATTTCCGTCCAGTTTAACAGATATGAATTTATTCTCCGTAAGCCTTAGGACGGCAGCATCAGAGGAACCTGGTTTTAGAACAGTCCTTGCTCCTACCTCGTGGTCGTATTGTTCATACACCCATGACTTGCTTGCAAGAGATGGATTGGAAATCATTGATAACAATACCTTCTGTAGACTAGGAGGTTCTACGGGCGAAATTGAAGCTCTTTTAATCTCGTCTATATAGAGAGGTCTAGCGGACAGCCTCACAGACATCGGCGGATGACATATAAGATTTGAAGTCATTTTTCCCACAATCCTCCCTTTGAATCGCAGCACTAGATCATGATGGTCCTTCACTCTACCGATTAAACTGAAGTTGATGTCATACTTGCGAAAAATTTTCTTTAAACCCTTTAATTTCTCTGAGTCAGTAACAAATAACATTCTCTCCTGTGATTCCGACACCATAAGATCCGACGGACCGAGATTATTTTCCTTGGAATGTACTTTACTCAGTTCAACATCAAAGCCCACGCCCAGAGTGTCTGATAATTCGGAAAGGCAACATGAAAGCCCTCCTCCTCCAAGATCCTTTAGAGCTTTGATATAATGCTGTTCTGCAGCCTCTATTATAGCTTCAATTAATAGCTTTTCTTCAAAAGGATCGGGGACCTGGACAGCAGACCGGTTCTCCTCAAGCATATCTTTTGATGCGAAGGTAGCACCCCCCATGCCTTCACGTCCTGTTGCTCCTCCTGCGAGAATTATATAGTCACCATTCGAAGCACAGTTTCTAATTATGCGATTAGTTCTGCCTAATCCAATAGATGCCACGTCAACCAGGCAATATTCACCAAAAGAGGCATCGAACTCAACCTCTCCAGTTACCGTCGGGACACCTATACAATTCCCATAATCTGCTATACCCCTTACGACATTTCTAAAAAGCCACTTGGTTCTCGAATAGCTTCTTGCATATTTGTCTATATCACCAAATCTAAGAGCATTAAGCAGCGCAATTGGTCTAGTTCCCATAGACACAATATCGCGTATCACTCCTCCTACTCCAGTTGCAGCTCCGCCATAAGGTTCTACGACTGATGGATGATTGTGGCTTTCTATATGCACAGTAATAGCATAACCGTTGCCTACGTCGAGAGCAGCCGCATCGGAACCCGGCCCGAGCAAAACATGTTTTCCTTTGTTTGGTAACTGCTTTATTAATTTCCTAGAGGACTTGTATGAACAATGTTCCGACCACTCTGCTTCGATCACGCGCAACTCTAAGTCATTAGGTTCGCGCCTTAATTTTTCTCTTAGGTACTGGAATTCTTCGGAAGTTAGGGAAGTCATTCTTATACTTGGGTTCTGATACAATAATCCTTAAGAGAATTAAATATACCAAAGGAATTATTGAGCCCAAGGGGTGTTAATATTGATTCGCTCCCTCTCTCTGGATGAGGCATTACTCCTACGACATTCCCCTGTTCATTGCATACCCCTGCGATCGATTCAATAGAACCATTCGGATTGTCACCTGAATATACCAGAACAATCTGGTTCTTTCTTTTCATTGTGTCTAGCGTCCTGCTGTCAACAATGTAACGCCCTTCTCCATGTGCAATCGGCATGCTAAAAGTATGACCCTTGCTATATCCAAGAGTGAACGGGGTCTTATTATTAATAACTTTTACAGCTGTCCATTTACATACAAACCTTAACGAACTATTCATTGTTAGCGCGCCTGGAAGGAGCCCGGCTTCCACCAAAATTTGAAATCCATTGCACACGCCAAGAACTGGAACATTCTTGTCCGCCAGCCTTTTTACCTCTTTCATAACTGGGCTTTTAGCGGCTATTGCGCCCGCTCTAAGTCGATCTCCATATGAAAAGCCTCCGGGTAGAACAACAGCATCATAGTTCCCTAGTCTCGGCCTGGTATGCCATACCAACTCAGGTTGGAATTTATAAACTCTACTGAGAACAGTTTGTACATCTCTTTCACAATTGCTTCCTGGAAAGGCTACAATTGCGACTTTGAGCATGCTACTGATTATAACCGTTCCATTATAATAATAAAACCTTAGTCTTTTCTAAATGGATCACATGAACTCGAAAGTAATCCCCTCGATAACTTACAAGATTTTTATGCTGACTCAAGTGATGAATTAGCAATGGCTAGATTAGTTCGGGATATTATGACAAAGAATGTAATCACAGTTAATCTTAATCAAGGAGCCACCGAAGCCGCTCGCGTAATGGCAGATAAGCGTATTAGTTCTGTTATCGTTCTCGAGAAAGACCAACCCATCGGAATAATCACTGAGCGTGATTTCGTAAAAAAGATCTGTGCCAAGGAGTTGGAAATTTCTAAAGTCAAAGCTGGAGAAATAATGTCAAGGATTCGAACGTTTGCTGAACCGGAAACGCCTATAGACGTTGCCATTCAAAGAATGCTAAATCATAATATACGCAGGCTCCCGATCATATCGGAAGGAAAAGCTATCGGTATTATTACGGTAACAGATCTTGCAAGGCATCTTAGAACAGAACTGCTTTTGCAAGGGACATTAACAAACGGTAAACTGAAAGACAGCGTCGATGATAGCTGCCTTTGATGGCATTGCTGACAATATGTGCTAGGATTTTAGCGATCCTTCCGTAATCACTTATTAGACAAGTAGTTGAGATGGTGACTTCTTAAGTAGTTAATCCGGCAGACACGATCGTGCAATCACTTAGCACTGGGTTATATATTCTTAAGTCAGCACACAGGTTTTCCACCGCTTTAAGTGCTTCTTTTTCCGATGAGGATCTAACCACTATCTTTAACGTCTTCGCTGAGCGAACCGATTCGATGTTAGAGTAACCACCTTTCACTATGAGATCCCGCAAGATAGTATCGCCTTCGGGGTCGTCCAAGTACGCCTTGTTTTCAATATTTACAGCTATCAGAAATTTTTTTCGAACCAAGTGCCTTCTTTATCACAACTCGAAGTGTATCTTGTTGCATTTAAATTGTAGAGTGGATCCCTTAAACTTCCTAAGGTATTAATTACGAAAGAAAAGAAATCTATGACTAACTAAATTTAGATCCATCGGTCATGTAGCTCAGCCTGGTTAGAGCGAAGGTTTTGTAAACCTTAGGTCGTGGGTTCGAATCCCGCCATGACCTACAGAAGAGCTTATGATCCCTATAAATCATAATTGTATCAATCATAATTATAAGTCCCTGCCCTGATTTCTTATCAATTATTGACTTGCCCAATTTTTGCAAAAGCTAGGTTGCACTACTAGCTAAGACTAATCCTGCAATCATGATTTATTCACGTAAGCGTATACTACATAAAGGATATGTTATCATGGATTGTCTGTGCAGGAGGGAGATCTGTTTAAAACTCGTTCATAAAGGTAAAGCCAAAGACGTTTACGAGATAGACGAGAATACCTACCTTTTCCACTTTTCTGACAGGATTTCAGCGTTTGATGTTGAAATGCCTACTCTTATTCCAAAAAAAGGAGAAGTCCTATGTCAATTCGCGAAATTTTGGTTTGACACTCTGAACGTTGAAAACCATATGCTAGCCACTAGAGACTTAGACAAGATGATAGTAAGGAAGCTTAAGATGATACCACTTGAATTTGTCGTCAGGGGCTACTTTTATGGAAGCCTCGTTGAACGATATACTAAGAATCAAGCTATATACCCAAGTCTAAGAAAATTGAAACCAATGCTTGCATTAAAACTTCCAGAACCCATCTTCGATCCAACCACAAAATCGGATATACATGATATCCCTATTACTGAAGACCAAATAACAAAAGCGGAAATATTATCGAGAGAAGAGCTGACCTATATAAAAAAAAAATCAATAAGCCTTTATAGACAAATGACCACTATAGCCGGACACGCCGGATTCATAGTTGCTGACACAAAATTTGAATTTGGATATGATACATCTGGCAGTTTAATAATATTGGCCGATTCTCTCGGGCCCGATGAGTTTAGATTATGGCGGAAATCAGACCACATGCCAGGGAAGGTACAAGAAAGTTATGACAAACAAATACTGAGGGATTGGCTAATAAGCACTGGGTTTAAGGAGATTATCGACGAGCAATCAAGAAAAGGTCTAAAACCTCCAGCTCCTAGCGTCCCCCCCGACATAATTAGTCGACTGTCACATAGATACATTTATGCTTACGAGCAAATCTCCCATACTAAATTCAGATCTAAAACCTAGTCTTAACTTTCAGAATTTATGGGCTTAATTCAGACACGTACAGACATACAATGAAGTCGCTGACTTTTATTTAATAGGGAAAATCCCATTCTGTGCTGCTCACTCTATTCCACTGTTATTCTAAGTAATCCCTCTGTTTCGGGATCTTGGAGCTTTTTGACTATATTACTGGGGATATCTGAAGCTGCCTTGTCACACAGCACCGATAGGGTCCGTGGGCAGCAAAATCCGGATTTACGCATTACTATGTCTCTTTTATCTAATGCTGACAAGTTATAGCTCCCTCGTCCCGTTACCTTAAAAGAAAGATTGGCCACGATTATCTCTATCCTTATCTCTGCGTCGTCCCTTCCTATAGCATAACGCAATCTATGATCTAAATGGCTACATCCTTTATTTGACCCAACACCAATAATACAGTCGCCTCTGCGCGACAGTTCCGGATCACGTGTTACCTCAATGCTTTTCTTGTGGAAGCAAAGCACATTGGGATGACCATGGAAAATGACATCGTCCTGAACCAAGACCTAAATTCATAATCAGTCCAAATTAAATCTAGCGGATTTCATTATTAAGGTAAATTTAAATTGCAGAATACAAAGTAGTAAAAAATGAATTGTTACCAGCAGCAGCAGGATATGATAGAGCAATTACAGTCTTCTCGCCT
>DATFBG010000124.1:0-5408 GCA_035253945.1 Nitrososphaeraceae archaeon
AAACAATAGAAGAACAAGCCAAAAATTTTCTCTCAATGGCACGTTCTAACAAACAGTGGACTGAAGAAAGTTTCCTGCGTTTTGTAGGTTTTTCAACTTGAAAGGGTTAAAGCTGGTGAAATAGCAGGATGCACTATTTCCAATTACTATAAATCCACAAAACTATTCTGCGAAATGAATTACCTTGTACTAAATTGAAGAAGACTAAGAAAAGGTCTTCCCAAAGGACGAGAAGTAGCAAATGATAGGGCTCCGACAACAGAGGAACTACATATGTTAATAGAATTTCCTGATAGGCGTATCACACATATCGCTTACAATACGATATCTCTGTTCATATAACAAGTTAACAAGTTGCTCCATTGTGTAAAATTTTCCGGTTTTTGTTGTATGATGTTTTCGACTAAACGGATAGTATCTAGTCTACCTGATGATTATTGGGTTCTTCCAACGGGAAGGTTTTGGTTCGGTATTGGTAAGCGCACTAATTGTAACAAAAATCAACAACCCAGCTATAATGGTAGCGTCTGCCTGTAATAGAGTATTACTATTGATCTACCGGTTTTATAACCCACGATGAGGATGGACCTTACCAGCATTTAAGAATACGTTTTATGGAGTTTTTAGCTTCATGCCATTATCAAGCCTGGAAAATTCCAAGAAAGTTGGAATTTCCGGCGTTATCAAAGAGGATAGGAATGGTTTAAGCACTGTGCGTAAAACTCGATAAACACAAAACTATGGTGACTAGAGCGATAAAGCCTATCAGAGTAAAACGATGTCGAAAAATACCGTTTTTCATAGACTTGCCGATAAACACAAAAATACGGTATCATTAAATCCGTCACTGCAGATGGGAACACTTTACTCGGTATTTCCCAAAATTCTAAACAGTTTAGGGCAAAAATTGCCCAAAATTATAAACGGTTGGTGTCAAAATGACACCAAAATTCTAAACATCTAGGTCTCTGGTGCATATAGAGATGAGAGCCTTGGTTCTCATCGTGCGAGGATTGGCTGAGAGTTCGCTCTTGACAAAAAAGCTCGGCTACGGACTAATATTGATGGTACGAAAGTTCTATTTGTGAACAGAGGGGGGACAGCCAGACATTACCATTATATATGGCAACACCGTCAGAGATTCTATTCATTGGTAACGGCCTGAAAATTACTGAATTTGAAGAATTCTATAAACATAATTCTCCAAACATCAACATCACATACAAAGAAAATAATTGTTCAGTAATATCTCGTCTCTTTTCTTGTACTCGATGAATACGTGTAAATGTACCACACAAACATATGATGTTATTTCTTCGAATACTCTCTGCACATATCGACAACCCTTCTTGCTAATCTCTGATTACCACCAAAATGGAGATGCATATAAGAAGCAAGACAGTTGTAAACTATTAGACCATCCTTTTTATTGAATATACCATTTCCCCTCCTTAGGGCATATGCAAATTTGAGATCTTTGCCGATATTATGGATTCTAGAATAATGAAATTCGTGACCTCTAATTTTCTTTATATCTTTAAAAAATGCCCCGCTATTTTCTGCTTCTGTATAATTCAACGTAAGTTTATCATCCATAGATGTATCAGCTTCAATCAAGCCAATCATCTTCTTCTTCTCCCTCTTACCCTTATGATACACTGTTATAGTCTTGGTCAGATACATCAGACCGCCGCATTCCGCATAGATAGGCATCCCACGTTCCGCCTCACGCAGTATGGATTTCTTGATATAGTAATTCTTTGCGAGCTCCTCTGCCAAGATTTCGGGGAAGCCTCCTCCCAAGATTATACCTGAGACTCTGTCAGGAAGCTTTTTATCATTTACAGGGCTGAAGTATACTACTTCAGCATTGTTAAGCTCCAAAGATTCAGCAGTGTCTGGATAATAGAAGTTGAAGGATTCATCTTTTGCGATGGCAATTCTAACAGCTGGTTCGCTGTGCTTCTTTGATGGCAATGACTCAGAGATTTTTCTCGTCACATGAAAACTTCGTAATCTCCTTAGAGAAAGTTCCTCAGAAACTAATCGTGACGTTTGAAGGATTTTTCTTTCGATTAATCCACGGGTTTCTAGAACCGGAATTAAACCAAGGTGCCGCTCTTTCAATACAAGATCTTTATTTTTAGTAATTACTCCTAGAATTGGAATATTCATCTTGCTCCTTATGGCCTCTATAACGGTATTGAGGTGCTTTTGACTTGCGACATTATTTAGAACGAGTCCCAATATATCCAGTCTCTTGTCAAAATTCAAAAATCCATATACAAGAGCTGCAATCGAGCCCCCAGCTCTACTCGCATCGATAACTAAGATGATTGGAGCATTGAGAATTCTTGCCACGTGTGCAGTGCTTCCAAAGTCAGATTTTCCAGAGACACCGTCAAACAACCCCATGACGCCTTCTATAACTGCAATATCCGCCTCTGAGGATATTTTACTAAACTCATTTAATACGCCTCTTTCCCCCATCATCCAAACGTCCAAATTATACGATTGTCTTTTGCACACTACTGCGTGATATGAAGGGTCGATGAAATCTGGACCTATTTTGAAGGGTTGAACATGAAGACCCTTTCTCTGGAAGTAGTACATGATAGCAGTGGCAACAAGGGTTTTACCTGCGCCGCTAGACACTCCGGCTACGATAAATTTGGGTATACTAGTTTCGTATTGCTGTTTCAATAGTACAGTGATAGAGGGTTGGCCTATGATAAGAGTCCTTCTAGTAAGGAACTTAACTTAGGTCGTAATTCCCCTTCTACCAATCTATACTGCTCCTAGATATTTACCAGCTTTAATTTTCGGTTTCTAAAAGCGAAGCGTATTGAATAGCCCAGCGGGCTTTCAACTTACGTATACTTCCTGAGACATCCACTACAATTACTGCGGGTCGCAAGAAGGTTAATGATATTAACACTTGATCAAGGCTTTCAGTTCTGCAACTAATTATTATTAGATGACTGTGCTCTTTCTTGGTTAACTTGATGTAAGAGGTCTGGTTGAAAATGTATCCGAAAAGTTCGGAATTTCTATCCAAGACTGATTTGAATATGGATCTCTGGTCTCGGTTTGATGATAACAACCCACAATAAATGCCAATGTATCGTCTTTTGTACCTTCTATTAAGCATCAGCTAACCTCGGTTTATCTTGTAGTCGTAGCCATGTTTCTAGCTCTTTCCAATAAGTCCGAGGGGATATTTTACAAAACCTCATAATTGATTCAAGGCACTGTGCGGAAGTCATTTCCCATACAGAAGTGGCTCCGCTTGATATGATGAACTGGCAGCCAAACCGTTTGGAAAATATGTAGAGATCCGTAATATCTCTAAACCATCTACCAACTTTAAACCCCTTTTGATATCGAATATCAGACAGGAGGACCTCTAAGGCAACCATCGATTTATACTTATTTTTCATGATGAATGACTTTATTTTATCGAAATCTTCTACAACTATCAAATTGGGTTGAAATGATGATGAACCTAGTCGCTCCAAATTGTTGGAGACTACCAAGTAACGGTAATGTGTAGTTGTTAGAGGCCTTTGTTCAACCCTGTAGATAACATCATTGGTAGCTTGACCTTGGTATGGACACCCTATCACGTCAATGTTTAGAAGCTTAGCCATTTTTTGGGCCTTAGAAATATTGGTGTCCTTTATGCATAGGTCTATTCTCTTCAACCTCTAGTCACCCACTAAGTAATCGTAATTACTGTTAACCTTAAACCCCCTAGCAGGCTTGAACTTGAATCTTACGCTGTCAGTTTCTGATAGCGATATCCTTTTCTGACAGATTCTCTGCTTATCCAATCTCAGGTATAGATTTCCTTTTTCGTCAATAAAAGAGTGCGACGAACTCAAAAGTTGATTCTTTTCAACTGAACTTAAAGACAACAAAATTTTTTTGACCAATCTGTTAGCTTCAGCACTTTCGAGATTACCAGTTAAAAGTGAAATCCTATTTCCCCAATGACCTACTAATTCTGTATGCCTAAACCTGTCAGCATCGATGCAAAAAATACCACAGATAGACCCAAGGACTTTATTTTTGTCCTCAGTAGCGTGAATTATGATACGAACGTCAGCGGCAGAAAATGGAGGCAGCTTCTCAAAATCCATAAACTCTGGATCTATTGGCTACTTATTTATCTACACTCGCATTCAACCGAACTTCACGCGTTTCTGAATCTTGACTAGAAGCTACTTGTTCTGGCGTTACCGCTGTAGATTCAATTGCTGATTGTGGTGTTGATATTAGCTTTGTCTTACGTATTCCTATGTGCCTGAGTGAAGCAACCTTTTTTGTTTCACTTAGTAGATCCGCTCCCATTTTGCCCATGGTAACCTCCTGAACAAATTGGTCTACAGTTAATTGAGGAATTCTTTGAGCAAGCAATCGATGAGTGAGTATCCTAATCTCATGCCTCTTCGACGAATTGATTCTTTTTTGACTAAATGCGATCATTACAACTCTAAATATATAGCCATCAGAGGTAGTATAATCATGAGTATGACTTATCATAGAGCTGCCGCGTCTTACGAGGCTTCTCAAAAATTCTTTTGCGTACTCATGGCCCTTGAAGATTGTGCTTGCTATTCCGTCGCGTATGGTTTCAATCTGGACAAATACTTTTGTTTGATGTTGGGTAGGGTCCTGTCTTAAAATATCATACATGGTATTCTCAATGACCCTTCCCTTGCTGGTTTCAATTGCAGTTATAGGTACGTAGTTAAGTGGTACAGATCCAAATGCAGGGGGCGAATTGACAATAACCCATTGCTTGTCACGCCACTTGTCTCTTACTCTGCCGGCTTTTTTGCCTCCCTTTGCCATAGATTTCCAATATTTTTCCAAAATATAAGTTGTACTATGTACTATGGCCGCCCCTCGAACGCTCAATCACGTTAAATTAGACTATTTTTAGCCTGAGACCAGGACATTCTCTCTGTCTTGCGGTCCAAAGTTGGGCTCATATTTCTTTACGATATCAGATAGTGCCATCCTCTTCCCACCGACTATTTTTATGTCAATCCCAATTTTTCCGTCTTGTATGTTAATTATATTATATGTGGCATCAAACGCCCCCTATATCTCCACGGAAAGGCGGTACCAGCGTAAGCGATTCTTAATGTTCCTAGGTTCGACATCCATGGCCTATGCTTGTGACCATACAAAACCAGGTCGAGCTCCGATCACATTAGCGTATCCTGTGTCAGGAATTGATATTAGATGATGGTGTATTACAACAATCTTCCTTTTCTTTTTATGCTTCCTAAGGACTTCTTCCATCCAGATGTTTTGTCTATGTCCTACCTCGCCTTCGTCCCTATCCGGCCCAGCTGTACCCAATACTAGTATGATAAGATTGTCAAACTCGTTAACCT
>DATFBG010000125.1:0-3055 GCA_035253945.1 Nitrososphaeraceae archaeon
ATCAAGTATGTTTGCCCTAAAAACAGATGCAAAATTCGTTATCTCCATCCTAGTAGTAGGATCTACTGCTCTCATTTTAATTAAAGCAAGTTCCCTATAAACAGTTCTTTCTATATCAAGAACTTTGACCTCCACAACATCAATTAGTTTTCTCAGCTGTTTTACCAACTGATCTAATGTCTTTTCATCACTTTCTGTTGTAATAGTCATTCTTGAAAGATCGGCGCTTTCAGTCGATCCAACTGTAATGCTTTCGATGTTAAAATTCCTTGCCCTGAAGAGATTGGTTATTCTGAACAGAACACCAGGCTTGTCTTCTACTAAGGCAGTAATTATATACCAAGTTTTGTCATCGACATCTGATATATTCAAGGATGAAAAAGCAGCAGGTGTAATTGTCATAATAAAATCAAGACCCCGTGATCATGTCTTTAAGGCCAGTTCCTGGTGCAACGAACGGATAGACATCTTCTTCTGGATCTATGGATATATCGATAACAGTGGCGATATCGGTCTTCAGAGCTGTTATTATTGCTTTTTCCAAGTCCTGTAACGACTGAACTTTTATTCCCTCAGCGCCGTATGCTTCGGCTATCTTTGCATAGTCAGGACAGCTATGCTGGTGTACCCCCATATATCTTCTATTATAAAATGTCCGTTGCCACTGAGCTACCATTCCTAGCATATAATTATTCATTAAAAAAACAATTACAGGTAGATTATCAAGGACAGAGACTGCAAGAGAGTTCTCCGTCATATTGAATGAACCGTCACCTGCAATGTCAACGACTGGCACATCTGGCATGGCTGCTTTCGCCCCTATAGATGCAGGAAATCCAAAACCCATTGTTCCCAATCCGGTAGAACTAAAGAAAGTACCAGGAGAAATAACATCAAAATGCAATGATGTCCACATCTGACATTGTCCCACTTCAGTAGTAGCAATCGCTTTTATAGGTAATATTTCTCTAAGTTTTTTTAATGCTTTCCTGGCTGTTAGGTCCCTCGGAAAATCCTTAATGCTTTCAGCATAATAGTTTATCAATTCCGTTCTCCTCTTTAACCAAGGATAGTCTGCATTCTTTTTTACTATTTTTTTTGAAAGCATCTTTACAAGCGTTCTCAATGAAGATTTAACATCACCTACTACTGCCACGTCAACTGATTTGTTTTTACCAATTTCTGCGGGATCAACGTCCATATGGATTATGTTCATTCCTTTTCCGAATTCATCGAATTTTCCAACCGATCTATCAGAAAATCTCGCTCCAACAGCTAATATACAATCTGCTTCAAGGATGATTTTATTTGCTTCTGGATGCCCATGCATTCCTATAGGACCCATAGCCAGAGGATGGTTTTCTGGAAAGGCTCCTTTACCCTTAAAAGTCGTCACTACGGGACTCATTAACAATTCTGCCGTAGCCTGTAGTTCGGAAAATGCGCCAGACAGGATAATTCCTCCACCGGCCATGATGATTGGTCTTTCTGCCTTTAATAATATCTCTACTGCCTTTCCTAGCTGAGATAGATCCGCATCGATGATGGGATTGTACCCACGTACCTTGATAAGATCTGGAAATTTCATATTCGCAGAAGATTGCTGCACATCTTTTGGGATATCAATGAGAACTGGACCTGGTCTTCCGCTTTCGGCTATGTAGAATCCCTTTTTCACCATCTCCGGGATCTCCTCAGCAACCCTTGGTTGGAACGCATATTTAGTACAAGGGTTGGCTACACCAATTATATCAGTCTCCTGGAATGCATCCTTTCCTATCATGGCTAAGGGTACCTGACCTGTTACTGCAATCATAGGTGAGGAATCAGCATAAGCTGTTGCTATTCCTGTAATCAAGTTGGTCGCTCCCGGTCCCGAAGTCGCAAAGCAGACTCCCGCCTTCCTCTTAATTCTTGCGTAGCCGTCTGCCATATGAGCGGCAGATTGTTCGTGTCGCACAAGTATATGCCTAAGATTTGCATCTACAAGAGCATCATAGATCGGTAAGTTGGCTCCTCCAGGAAGTCCAAAGACTATGTCTACGCCTTCTTTTTCTAGAGCATAAATCAGCGCTTTTGCGCCAGTCATTTCCACCATATGTATCTATTCACCAATATGTTTTCTAAACAAACGCCCTGCTAAAACGGGGGGAGTGCAGAGCTTGCTTCACGGTATTATTTGATGCAGTAACAGCTGCGAACAAGTTAATGTAAACCCTCCACCGTTGTTAGGAGCCATTACTCTTGAATGCAATGATATAATTAATAAAGATTTTGCCAATTCCAATGACAATTAGTAGCACATGCTGAAGAATATCAGATAGATTTAATCTCTTTTTGTTCTTCTCCTTCTTTCTCTCTTTCTTTTTCCTCAATAAATACTTGATAAGCTTGTTTTACATCCAAATTGTTGTGCACAATTGACCTAATTGACTTTATCATCGCTACAGCATAATTTGACTGCCAAATATTTCTACCCATATCTACACCAGTGGCTCCATGTTCTATTGCCTCGTAAGTTAATTTCAATGCATCAATTTCATTAGGCAATTTCTTGCCTCCTGCGATAATTACCGGAACCGGGCAGCCTTCCACGACTCTTTCAAAATTCTCACAATAGTACGTCTTGACGATATGTGCTCCCTGTTCAGCAGCGACTCTACATGCTAAGGCAAGATATCTCGAGTCTCTTGTCATTTCCTTTCCCACTGCAGTAACTGCTAGAACAGGTATGCCGTATTTTTCGCCTTCATCTACTAATCGTGATAAGTTTGCAAGTGTTTGATGCTCATATTTACTTCCAACAAAAATTGAAACAGCAAGACAGCTGGCATTCAGTTTGATGGCTTCTTCTATAGAAGTTGTTATGGTCTCGTTGGAAAGATCTTCTCCAACAATGCTTGTACCTCCAGAGACACGGAGAACTATTGGAACTTCACTGCTAGGGTTTACTGATGTTCTTAAAATACCTCTTGTAATCATTAATGAGTCAGCAAAAGGCAGCAAGGGCTTGATTGTTTTATTTGGAATCTCCAAACCCTCTGTTGGGCCTAAA
>DATFBG010000126.1:0-10544 GCA_035253945.1 Nitrososphaeraceae archaeon
AGGTCAGATAGAATAAAATGGTTTGGCTTGGTCAATTATTCATATAACCAACATAATGTAAAGCCACTGTCTGTTTTTATAGGTGGAGGATCCTTTCTACACACTTCCATAGCATAAGGCCATCTGGTCAAAAACTTGCATCCACTAGGCAAATTTGCAAGGTCTGGAGGCTGACCTTTAATAGGTGTAATCCTTTCATTAGTACCCAGCATCGGTATAGAGGAGATAAGTAACTGGGTATAGGGGTGCTTGGGATTTTTGAATATCTCCACACTATTAGCAAGTTCCACTATCTCACCTGAATACATAATCGCAACTTTGTCGGCTAGTTCAGATATCACACCCAAATCGTGACTAATGATTATGATTGTAATTCCTCTCTTAGTCTTAATATATTTCAGGAGATTTATTATTTGTGCTTGGACAAGAACATCTAGTGCTGTAGTTGGCTCATCCGCAATCAATATATCTGGATTCAATAATAGTGCCATTGCTATAGTAACTCTCTGCTTCATACCTCCGCTTAGCTCGTGTGGATACTTCTTAGCTATGGTCTTATCTAGGCCAACATCATCCAAAGAGGCTAGTATTGTACTTTCCGCACTGCTCTCGGCACCATGGCTTCGCAGAATTTCTCGCATTTGATCCCCTATTGTAAAAACAGGATCAAGAGTATTCATTGCGGCCTGAAAAATCATTGCAATTTTCTTCCATCTAATCTCTCTGTCAAAATGAGTATCATCAAGGCTGGTAATATCTATATTGTCCAATAATATGGAACCGCCTACTATTTTTGCTGGAGGCTGAAGATCTCGCATCAGTGCGAATCCGAGCGTACTTTTTCCACATGCCGATTCGCCTGCTATCCCCATTGACTCACCTTCTCCAATGTTAAAGCTTACGCCGTTAACCGCTTTTATGACCCTATTATGGCTCTCGATGTAGTGCACGTTTAGGTCTAATATCGACAATTTTGAATTTTTAAATGTCATGCAGGAGGTACATGGTACAGCGGTTGACACATACTTAACCGTAATGAATTGTTGTATCTGATTCAGATTTACCTGCTAAGCCAGAGGATGCCTTCCGAATATTATTTAAACCGGATATGATCTAACAATTTAACCAGTCCCAAGACACCACATCATTTTCAATAACAGTTGTGTATATTAGTGAAGTCTACGAAAAGTGATGACATTGAAAACTCCTATTTGTTCTTTTGACGCGAAAACTGGTGTCCTATGCGGGAGATGCGAAGAAAGGCTGAGGTCTAATGACTTGACTGATGATGAGGTTTATGCATCAGTAACACTGACGAAGTTGGTCCAGCGTCATCCAGAAGTCGATAAGTTTAGCCTAGTTACAGCATTTAAAGTAGAGGACGATTTTGTTCTCGTCTTACGAGGTTCCGATCTTCTATTGATTAGATCTCATAAAGAAATCCGTGCTGACATTGAAACTCTCTTCAATACAAGAGTGTGGTTTGTAGAATCTGATTCATCGGAGCGGAGGTTTATCGAAAATCTTCTTTATCCTAGGAAAGTACTTTCCGTGAATTTAGTATGGTTGCCAGATGGGAATAAACTAACAATGGTCATATTAGAAACTAAAGATATGTCGAATTTGCAGTACGACATTCAAAAGATTAAGAGAATAGCAAGAAAAATCAAAGGCATCGAGCTACTGATAGAATATAAAAAATAGATCAATATGCAAGATCTTAAACATAGGTCTCACTATATAGACCAATTGAACGAGTCTTTAATAGGCAATTTAGTGACGGTATCTGGCTGGATCGAAGACATTCGTGACATAGGACGTCTTGTGTTTGTTGTCGTAAGAGATTCCACTGGAGCTATACAGGCATTAGCTAGAGATAACAATGCAAAGGTGGCAAAAGAAATTCCCCGTCAAAGCTCTGTTACAATTAGTGGACTACTAGAGAAGAGTAATGCCAAGGACTTTTTCTTTGAGATTAGCATCCAAGACCTTTCTGTTTATACAAGGGCGAACTATCCTCTGCCAATCGATGCTACGGGAAGAGTCAGTTCGTCTATTGACAAACGTATTGATTCTCGAGCTCTGGATTTAAGGAATCCCACCGTTAGCACCATTTTCAAGCTTAGGGCGTTTGCGCTTTCTTGTATCAGGGACTATTTAACTACAAATGGGTATCTTGAAGTCAATACTCCAAAAATTATAGGAACAGCTAGTGAAGGAGGAGCAAATCTATTTAGTTTAGATTATTTTGGAAGGAAAGCGTATCTGGCACAGAGTCCCCAGCTTTACAAAGAACAATTAACTGTGGCCCTCGACCGTGTTTTCGAAATAGGCCCATATTTCAGATCAGAGAAATCTCATACTGTAAGACATCTATCAGAGTTCATTAGTGTTGATACCGAGGCTGCATTTGTAGATTACAGATATTCAATGATTATTCTTGAACAGCTGTTAAGAAAGGTTGTAGGAGCTGTCTCTGATAAGTTCAAAGATGATTCCTTGCTACGAGCTAAGCTCTTCGAACCAATCGAGAGGGTTACGTACAAGCAATGTTTAGAGCAACTATCCAATAATGGTGAAAAGATAGAGTTCGGGGCAGATCTGTCAGATTCGTCGTTACGGGTTATCGGTGAAAGACATAAGGGCTTTTACTTCGTAACTGACTGGCCTACAAAACTAAAGCCTTTTTATATCCAAGAAAAGAAGGGAGATCCCGAAATTTCTGAGTCCTTCGATCTCCAGTATGGTTATTTGGAACTCGCATCCGGAGGGACCCGATTGCATGAAAAAGAACATTTGCAGAACAGACTCGAGCAAAGCGGGCTAGGACCCGGGGACTTTGCAGAACATTTGAAAGTATTCGACTGGGGCATTCCTCCACACGCAGGATGGGGACTTGGCTTTGACAGATTGAGTATGTTGCTAGCCCATCGTCACAATGTCAGAGAAGTTGTATTATTTCCTAGAGATGTTGAACGCCTTACTCCTTGATTAGAGTTATCTGAACTTGTATTATGGCTTCGCGGTACAAAAATGCTGAATACTTGTGATTCAACGTTGAATAAATTAACCAAACAATCGGATTCAACCTCATAAATTTTTTGTCTTTTTGTGATGGCTGTGGTAAAGACGGGTGGGAATGGAATATGCCGACAATCCCTAGTCCTAACTTGCTAGCCTGTTGATATGCACAAAAAAGATCGCTGGGATCAATGCTGAATGAGTTTTTGGACCGATCGTTGTTTGTTAGTAGAATAACATCGTAAACAATATCGGCTGGATATTCTCCTTTTCCAAGGAGAAGCGCACAAGATTCCAGGGGGAAGGCATCCTTCGCATACTCAGCAAGCATATCTAATTTCCCTTGGCTTATGTTAAGAATTTTTGACAAGAATATTGGTAGCGCACATATTGCATAAAAATAGTGTGACTTACCAGATCTATAATAACAAAGCTACTTATAGTCTCTATCTTCACAATAGTAAGAGGTTACCAAAGTGTAATAGGCATCTGTGTTTCAAAATGCGGCTATTCAATACAACATTGGGTTGATAGGAAAATGATCCTACGTAGCTTCTTGTTACTTCGATTTTATGTATCTTTCATTTAAGAGAGTCTTGTTCGATATTAGTATCGAAACACAAATAAATAGAGCACGGAGAGGCCTTGCCTATAAATGAAGCCAGTTTAGAGTAATCTGCCTTTATCATGCTCTATTTAGGAACTGGGCCAAAGCAGAGGTCATGAGAGAACTAACGGGTTTACTATCTATGATCGAATTTGTTTTTGTTGTATTTCCTACAGTTGCTGTCCCATTTGCTTCGCTTGTATCTGTACTTACTTTTGGAGTTACAAGACCAAAGGCGTAAAAGGAAGAACCTCCTATTACAGCGGCTCCAATAAAAATTGCCGCTAGTGCTTTGATGTGCGGGGTCCTTTTATATGAGGCTACTGCAAGTACAGCTGAGGGTATTGATATTAACATCATCAGGCCTATGTAGACAAAGATGCTTGGGGCTTGCGTGCTTACTGTTACAGCGGCGGCGAAGCCAAAAGTGACCAGAAATCCTAAGGTAATAAAAGTCGCAGACTTGGCTCTCCCGCTTGAAGGAAATCCGTCCTTAAATAGACCTGATGCGAGGAAAATCATACCAATAAATAAAGTAAGTAGACCTACAGCATGCATTCCCTCCATGAAGGTTTTGGCTATCCCCGACAATGAAATTCCTACTGTGACAATTCCAAGAGAAGAAAGACCGATTCCTGGCGTCATCAGATCCCAGTCTGTCATGATACATGTTTTCTGACATGATGGCATATAATTAATCCTTTCTAGATATAATGCATCATAGCGCAGATTAACCAAACGATATGCTACGAGGTCTCAAATCCAAATTTCTCAATCGATAGACGTACGTTTAGTTAAGATAGTATTTCGATTTTATCTACTGTATAGCCCTAGTTTTTCTATGTAAGGTAAATACCAAGCTCTAGACTTCGAATAAGTTAAATGGTAGTTTGCTACAGTGCCACATAAGGTACCCAACAGTGAATGTAAAACTATACATCGAAGTGTCAAAGCCTAGAATTGTTCTGGTACTAGTCATCACTGCTGTTTGCTCAGCATTAGCAGCTACTAGGTTTGATGCCTCACCGCACGTAGGTTGGGACATTTCAGCATGGAATTTACTTTTCCTTGCCATGACTGGCGCAGTGGCCTCTATGGGAGCTAGTGCTCTCAACCATTATTACGATAGAGATATCGACAGAATTATGAAACGGACATCGCAGCGAGCGATCCCATCTCACAAAATCTCTGCAAACAAAGTCTTCGTATATGGGCTGGGAATGTGCGCTTTTTCGGTTGGTGCTTCTTGGTTTCTCCTGAACCCGTACACTTCAGCAATGATATTAATTGGCATTACGTTTTATGTGGTAGTTTATACTATTTGGCTTAAACGTAGTAATCCTTTAAATATAGTCATAGGAGGATTCGCAGGTAGCGCCGCTTCAATGGCTGGATGGGCGTCGACAACTGGTTCTATAGATTTGACTGGTTTTTTAGTCGGATGGCTAGTATTTATGTGGACTCCTCCACACTTTTGGTGCCTAGCTATAAAGTCAAAAGACGAATATGCAAGCGTGAGGGTTCCCATGCTTCCAGTTTTAATTGGGAATGAGAAAACAGCAGATTATATCTTTTTGAACACGGCAATTCTTTTACCCTATTCTGTAACTCTCTATTTCTTTGGACTAGGATTGATATACACCTTAACAGCGGCCATTGCTGGTTCGGTCATGTTATTATATCACTACAAGCTGACAAAAAGACCTACACCGGACTTCGCCTGGAAGGCCTACAAAGTGACAGCTCCCTATCTCGTCATAGTCTTTATTGCACTAGCCTTTGATGCTCTCTTTTATTTCAAAATCTAAATGCTTGACGGAAATCTAGGGAGCCATAGCTGATCTTAGTTCTATTCTTTTCTTTTCCTTCGTAACCCAGGATACACGTATCAAACCATATATCTCTAAATCCATCAGCGTTTTTGAAAGGTCAGCCTCCGTAAGCTCGACTCCTCCTTTTGTTAGGCTATTTAGTAGTTCAGAGTCGGTGAGATTCTCAGATTCTCGGATCTTTTCATAAACTAAGTTACGTAGCGGGTACTTCAACTTTCCACCCTCGTTGATGCTATAATGACAAAAGTGGTAATGCGCTTCATAATACTCCTTAGAATACTTGACTGGTATCCTTGATATATTGGTACGCTTGACATCACCCGTAAAAAGCCTTATCCATAGGTTTCGGAATAGCATATGTAAGATTCCTTCTCATTGACTCGTACCAATCTTCAACATCCTTTGTAATAGAGGGCTTAACTAGCTGGAGGCTCTTCTCGAAATCGGAGTTGTCGACAATTGATTCTTTGTTTCGCATCGTGTTGACTGCCGCTTCTCTACAAAGTGCCTCAAGGTCTGCTCCGCTAAACCCCTTTGTCCTCTTCGCAACCTCAGCCAAATTAACATTCTCAGATAGAGGCATTTCTGAGGTCAGTTTTTTGATAATTTCCAATCTGGCATTTTCGTCAGGTGATTCAATATAGACTATCAAATCAAGCCTACCGGGCCGGATCAGTGAAGTATCAATTAAATCAGGTCTATTAGTAATGCCAATAATAATAACTCCTGCGCCACCGGAGTCATCCATTTCAGTCAATAATTGCGAAAGTACCCTTTCATTACCGGAAATATCATCTTGTCCCCTCGGCCTGGCTAAAGAATCAAGTTCATCGAAGACTATTACACAGGGAGAAGATGATTTTGCTTTTCTAAATATTTCTCTAATGGCCTTCTCGGATTCGCCTACCCATTTAGACAGTACTTCTGGACCACGCACGACTATTATATTCGCAGAGCCTACGGTTGCAAGCGACTTTGCAATAAGTGTCTTTCCACAACCCGGCGGACCAAAAAGTAAAGCACCCCTTGGTGCCCTCACTCCCATCTTAGAAAAGCTTTCAGGTTCTTTGATCGACATTATCAAGTTGTCATACAGTGTCCTTTTGGCAGTGTGCAATCCTCCTACGTCTTCCCACTTGATGCGGGAAACTTCTACATAAAATTCCCTCATGGCTGTAGGAACAATTTCCTTCATTCCTTCTCTGAAGTCCTTATTCCTGATGTCCATAACCTCCAAGGTTTCAGGCGAGACCCTATCACCTTCCGAATCAATTTCAGGAATATATCGTCGCAGCGCCTTCATAGCAGCTTCTCTGCATAGGGCCTTAATATCTGCTCCAGTATAACCATTTAGCTCCGATGCCAATCCTTGTAAATCAATATCATAAGCCAATGGCATTCCCCTAGTATGGATTCCAAGTATCTCAGACCGCTCCTCGGCATTAGGCACTCCAATTTCAATCTCCCGGTCAAACCGGCCGGGTCTTCGCAATGCAGGGTCGATGCTGTCTGGTCTATTTGTAGCGCCTAATACAATAACGTTTCCGCGATCCGACATCCCGTCCATCAAAGCGAGAAGTTGAGCTACAACTCTTTTCTCAACGTCACCAAACGCTTCCTCTCGCTTTGGCGCTATAGCATCTATTTCATCAATAAAGATAATACTTGGCGCTGACTCCTTTGCTTCCTTAAAGATGTCTCTAAGTCGAGCCTCTGTTTCTCCGTAATATTTGTTAACAATTTCAGGACCATTTATGATATAAAAATTGGCTGCTGATTCAGAAGCCAACGCTTTAGCAATTAAAGTCTTTCCGCACCCTGGCGAACCGTACATGAGTATTCCACTGTGGGGCTCTATTCCCAGTTTAGCAAATACCTCGGGATGCCGTAGCGGCAATTCGACAATCTCTCTTAATCTTTTAATCTGGTCCTTTAATCCCCCTATTTCATCATAAGTAACTCTCGGTTTTTTGTCAATACTTGTTGCTGCTACGATATTGACCTTCGTAGACTTTGCTATCCTAGAGATTGTCCGAGGAATAATTCTCTGGATAACAAAGTCTATGGAATTACCGAGCACCCCGACAGAAATCTCATCACCTTCGTTAATGGGATAACCTCGTAGTCTATTTTTTACAAACTCACGGAACTCGGTGTCGGCACTGATTGTATTGGAACCCATCGGAATCAGAAAAACGGATCTGGCCGCCTTCGAGCGAATCTTACGTACAGTCAAAAAGTCATTGAGGCCAACTCCTACGTTTTTGCGTGTTTGACCGTCGATTCGAATGATGTCCCGATCATTTTCCTGGCTTTCGCAAGGCCATACAGTAACGGGAGTGCTGCGCTTGCCAATTAATTCTACTACTTCCCCTGGTTTGATTCCAAGCCTGTCCATGGATAATGTATCGATTCTTGCGCGTCTTTTGCCTACGTCACGATGCTTTGCCTCGGCTACACGTAGTTGTATTTTGGGAGAAGGCTCGTCATTGCTAAGACGAGATTTTTTCAATAATAAAATACCCCTCTAGCTATCCATGAACCCAATTTGAATCATTGTGATCACTCTATCCTTACCGACTGTCTGCTTACAGAAAGAACCTCGATCTCACCTGCTCCGTTGACCCCTTTAATCCAATCTTCTAACCTGTCCATTTCTCCTTCTGCATCGTCAATAATAAAATCCGCGATTATCGCGAATAGTCCAAAGGCAATCGGTTCTTTCATGGATTGTTTCATAACTATGCCATTATGTGGACCTTTACTTAAAGTCGCAATAATCCCTTCTAAATTCGAGTCGGCATCTGAGGGAAGTATTCTTAACCTGGCAATAAGTCGTGCCATGCTATGGGCCCTCGAATCCACATCCAATGCACTTATATTGCCTAGAGAAATCACGGCAGCTCTCACATCGCCATATAACTACGTAGCCGCAGTTAGGGCAGTAAAACTTGACACATTGATCGTTAGGCATAATTGCTCTTCCGCATGACGTGCAAACCGGCAGGACTAGAGGTTTGGACATGGACAAATCTTGGTTAGATATGGGAATTTATATCTTGCTTGCTAAAACAGCCTTCTTGACTCGTTACCTATCACTGTTTTGAAAATTTTCAGCCCCGTAGCGCTCAGAATTTTTCTAATAGAAACTGCATGAAAATCAAAATCACCCGTTTTTGACGCTGTGTCTATACTTGTTGAGTTAATGTTAGAAAACATCTGATCCAGCGCGTTGTTGTCTAGTCGTTCAAGAAGTTTTCTAAATAGAACCATATTCCGAAACTCCTTCCCAAAAATTCTTGTCCAGCCTGCCGGATAGCCTATTAAGGAGTCATCATTTTTGCTTTCTATTGCTTTGGAGATCGCTCTCCCTGCTAGAATTCCTGCCAGTCCGCATGTGTAAATTCCTCCTGCGGTTGTTGGTTTAGTTTGGCCTGCTGCGTCTCCAATAACCACTGTTCTTCCATTAATAAAATCGTCAATTGGACCTTTTACCCATATTGGAGCAAATATTCTCCTTATCACCGAAAAACTACTACCCTTGCTTTCTAAATAGCGAGTGATGGATCGTGCAGTGTTGATAGATTTTCCTGCCACTCCGACTTTTCCACTCCCTTCACCGGTAGGAATAATCCATGCAAAAAACCCTGGGTATTTGACATTGTCAAATTCTACTATGACTGTATCTTTTTCTATCCAGCGTGCGTAGACCTCGTACTGAGCCGCCAGAAGTACGCCAGATCGGTCATTTTGTATTAATGAGCTAATACCTCTTGCGTCTACAAAATATCGAGACCGAAACAGACCGTCCGTGGTCATGACGCCAAAAAACTTGTCTGAAGAATCGGTCGTATATTTCGTATCTCGAAGAGAGCATTTTGTCCTTATATTAGCTCCCAATTTTGTAGATTGTAAAGCAATCTGTTTGTCAAATTCACGCCGTTCAAGGACTACTACTTTCTGGCTCGCAGCATTAATCTCAAAATTTCTTGAAGGAGAACATATCTTAGCAGCCTTGATTTGATTTTGGATTACATTATTTCTAGGGAGGATGCCTAGTCTACCAACTGCACCAATGCTGACTAATCCCCCGCAGTGTTCAGGCGTACCTATCTCCGAGTCCTCCTCCAGAACAAGGACCGAGTGTCCTCTCGAAGCAATTTCCCTTGCAGCGAGCAATCCAGACACACTACCCCCGGCGACTATGACGTCATAATCTTCCTTCATAAGATAATGACAGATCCTTTTTATTAGGTTAATAAATTATGCCAGAGAATCATTTGGAAGTAAAACAGGTAATTGCAGTCAGAAAAGATATTGCAATGGGGAGAGGGAAATTGGCTGCCCAGGTCGCTCATGCAGCAGTATTCGCTGCTGAAAAAGCACGTTCCCAAAGACATGACTGGTTCAATATCTGGTTCAGATCAGGACAAGCCAAAGTTGTAGTAAAAGCGGAAAATCTAGAAGAACTGATTAAATTGGAAAACCACGCTCGGACCATTGGCCTCCCTGCTGTTAGCGTTCAAGATAGTGGCCTTACTCAAATCCCTCCTGGCACGATAACGTGTATTGGAATAGGCCCAGGACCTGCCGAGCTGATAGATAAGGTGACGCGTCATTTAAAGTTGTTATAATCTATTGTGGAAAATCCCAAATCTGGCATGGTGAATCCAGGTCCAGCTATAGATCCAAAAATTGATAAATGGTTGACTCCGATTTAGAATAGTGTCTACTCTGTCGGAATATATTTGTGATGACTGCGGATCTTTATTAGGCCACAGCAATCCCCTTACTTTGCAAAGTATGAAGGAGGTTCATAATCAGCTCTGTGTGGCCAAGAGACAAAGGCTTGCGGCAGAATCAAAGGGAGCTGCTCTTCAGCAGCCACAACAACAACAACAACAAAAGCCAGCAGCACCTTCTCAGAGCACTCCGCAGCTGGAACAACCTACTGCACAACGTGTTCCTGCGGCAGCAGCTACTATTAGTGGTGGCAGTGGCAGTGGCAGTGGCAGTACAACCATATCCCTTACAGGAAGTGGAACTAACTATTCAAAGATGGAAGGTCCTATTGACCCTTCATT
>DATFBG010000127.1:0-4111 GCA_035253945.1 Nitrososphaeraceae archaeon
TTGATCTTATTACTTTACATCAAAATATATACATATATTGCCCAGCACTAGCAATACCAGCGAATACGATCGTATGTCCACTGAACAGTCTTCTATTGATAAACCGAAGATTCTAATAAATAAGCCTTGGATAAACGAAGACGAAAAGCGTGAAATAATGGATGTCCTGAATGAAGGCGCTCTTACCTCTGCCGCAAAAGATGGTGGAAAGAGAGTACAGGAATTCGAATCACTCTTACGAAGTCACCTAAATATTAGGCATGCTATAGCAGTAAATTCTGGAACATCTGCATTACACGCCGCATTGCTCTCCGCTGATATTGGACAAGGGGACGAAGTCCTATTGCCCTCATTTACCTTCGTCGCCACTGCAAATTCTGTCATGGCGGTTGGTGCAAAACCGATATTTGTAGACATTAAGAAATACGACTATACAATCGATATATCGGATCTGCGGTCTAAAATCACAAAGAACTCTAAGGCAATTATACCAGTCCACTTGTATGGACATCCTTGTGATATGAACGAGATTCTCGAGTTGGCAGAAAAACGATCGATTAATGTCATTGAGGACGCTTGCCAATCACTCGGGTCGACGTACAATAATAAGCAAACCGGAACTTTGGGCATAATGGGTTGTTTTAGCTTTTATGCTAGCAAAGTCTTGACATCGGGAGAAGGAGGGGCAGTAGTAACAAATGACAATAGCATTGCAGAGAAAATCAAGATGATAAGAAATCACGGAATGGTAGAAGGATATGACACTCGTATTTTTGGTCTTAACCTACGATTGCCAGAATTAAGTGCTGCTATAGGCAAGACTCAAATGATTAAGCTTAGAAGCATGCTAGATTCCAGAAAACGAAATGCAGATACCTTAACTAGGCTAATTTTTGAATTTGCGGACGATAATGGAATCATATTACCAACAGAAAGTCAAAATAAGAGATTTAACTGGTATCTTTATACAATAGCCTTCACAAAAGACAATGTCCGCGACAAGATTCAAAAGAAAATAGTGCTTAATGACAAGGTAGGCGCCACAGTATATTACGATCCACCTGTTCATAAGACACCTTTTTATGAAAGGACCATTGCGTCTAAAACAAGTTCTTCAAAGTCCTCTGATACAGAGCTAGCTAACACAGACTGGGCTAGCAAGCACGTCTTATCCTTACCAATACATCCACTGATAACACAGGGGGAACTCGAACGCGTTGCACAAAGCATCAAGGACGCGCTATGAATCTGCCTTTTTGTTCTGAGTGGATTAAAGTGAACGCGTGCAATATTTAGAACACAAGACTCACTAGGGACGAGTATGCAATGAGATTAATTATTTATACAGGCAAGGGAGGTACTGGCAAAACGGTAACAGCCTGTTCCACAGCCATAAAATTAGCAGAATTCAACCATAAAACAATAGTTATTTCTTCAGATCCAGCTCATTCTTTGGGTGATGCATTCGCGATGCCTAACATTGGTTATGAAATGCAGGAAATTCTCCCAAACTTGGAGGTCTTGCAAATAGATCCTGTGGAGGAGATGAGAAAACAGTTCGACACCATATTATCTTATATGGCATCTATGTTCTCAGCAAAGGGGATAGATGAAACACTTGCATACGAAATTGCAATGCTTCCAGGCATGACTCAACTGTTTTCTCTTTTAAAAATAGAGGATCTGATTAAGCAAAAAAGTTTTGATGCTATAGTTATTGATATGCCAGCATCTGGTGAAGCGTTACGATATCTATATTTTCCGAAATTAGTCGGAAGCATTGGAAGAAAGCTGACAGGCCTCGCAGGGATGTTTGGTGGCGTAGCGAGAATATTTCAACCCCTGTCAACGGTTCCTATGCCTTCTAAAGGTGTTATTCGAAGTGAGGCTAACCTGATCGAGAGGCTACAATATTTATCCGAAATCATTAGGGATAACAATATAACCAGTATTAGGTTAGTTGCTAATCCGGATTCTTTCAGCATAGAAAATGCGAAAAGAGCATTGATGTCAGCCAGTCTTTTTGGAATTAATGTAGATCTGGCTATAATTAACAAAATCATGCCGCATCAAACTTCTGATCAGTATTACGCAAATTGGGCTGAATTTCAAAAGAGAAAGGTGGAAGAGGCGAGAGCTAATTTTTATCCCCTTCCATTGAAGGAAATCTTTCTTCATAGTACCGAATTGAGAGGATTAGAGATGTTAAGAAAGAATAGCGAATTAATCTTCGGTAATGAGGATCCTGCAAAAATATACCACCGCGGCAAAGCTTTCCATTTTACAAGCGAAGGGAATTCAATGCGTATGACAATCAAAGTGCCATTTACTGAAAAAGATGACTTTGATTTGGAACGCTATGGAGATCAACTTAAAATAAAAGTGAAAAACCCTGTCGGATATATTGTTAATATCATTCCCCTACCCAGCGCTACATTAAGTATGAAATTGTCAAAAGCAAAGCTGGAGGGGGATGAATTAGTTGTCTTATTCGAGAAAAGTGTATAACTGATCCGATGTTATAAAAATTTGAACCTTTAATACGATATGTCACAATAGTATGTTGCTCTATAATTTTTTTTGTAGCTGTGAGTCACGTAGAACATCTGATGGCATAATAAATTGGAAGAAATATACCAGACTACAGGCTTTAGTATATAACAGGTTCTGATATGAGATGCGATGCAGTATTGCCACTTTTCAATGCTAAATACCAGTCAAATGTGTAAGATAGTGCCAGGAAAAAAATTTACCCCCTGTTTTCAGTTAGCGAAGCTATTTTCATATATTTAGAAGCAAATATAGGAGTGAATTATTGCTGTCTACATAGTGTATCAAAAAAGTTGCAATAAATCTCTCGTAATGGTACTGGGTAACTGCCATGTTTATGACAAAACCATGGATATCCCAAATAGGTCTGCTTCTTGAAATGATCGACCTTGGGTATCTACTAACGAGCTCACCATAAGCCCAAAAACACATACAGTTTATATAATATGTAATTTGATAACTGTCAGATAACTATGCCAATTGATCCAGACTTTCCAAGAAATCAACAAGTAATAGGGAAACACAGTCATTCTGATGGGGAACACTATCATTATGTATGGGGCCCTGGTCAACCTAAAGAGGCAGCTGAAAATGAAGAAGTAAAATCAGCATATTCTGCAAGAGGCGAAGAACAAGTTCCGCTAGGAACACACGGCACTATGGTGGCCGTAGACTGGGATTCGTGTGTTGCTGATGGCGCATGTATCGAAGCTTGCCCTGTTCAGGTGTTTCAGTGGTATAGGACTGAAAATGATGTGCCTGCGGCAGAACTGGCTAATTCCACGAGTGCTGGAACCGGAAGCACCGTTAAAGAGGAACGCAAGGACTATACTGATAAGGCAGATCCGATTAGAGAACACGATTGCATTTGGTGTATGGCTTGTGTATCGGTTTGCCCTCCGCAAGCTATCAAGGTAGACCAGTCTAATCTGGAATTCCATGAAAAAGCTTCAGGCACATTCGACGAAGCACTCTCTAAAGGCAGTGCACCTCCACCCCACGCACATTAAGGCATATATACAATAATCCTTCAATTTTTTGTCTATTTTTTTCTTAGCCAGCTTGTTATCCGAAAGTATTTCTGAGTCACGACCAATGGCTAATGGCTAATTGCCAAAAAGATGAATGTATGGTACATATATTGGCCTAGTTATTTCAAATATTAAATTACCTTTATGCTGAAGTAAAAAAGTGCCAGTCATCGGAGATTCCTATATGGGCATGTTTTTACCCTCAGATATTTCAGAAAGAGTGGGTAACTTCATTGCTGGAGGGGCAAATTTTCCGATAATAGGTAAAGAAGAGATTATGGGGATATTTTATTTGTTTGGAAAAAACTACGGGATAAAAGGTCAAACCGAAATTATGTCAGCAACAGACCTTGCAAGGAGGACAATTGAGCAACTAGCCAAAAATGTGAGGTATTTTCACAATATGCCAAGCAAATTGGATTCTAACTCGGTTAGAGAGGACTACATAAAGAGGGTTCTACAAATTTCCATAGAGCTACAACAAAACCGTTTGGGACAAAAACCCAAATTGAGCTCACGAATAGCAAGAG
>DATFBG010000128.1:0-8294 GCA_035253945.1 Nitrososphaeraceae archaeon
CGCTACAATAATTTGTTGTGGACTAATGGTACAGACGTCACTTCAGGCTGCAAAGGTATTGAAAGATCAGAAAGAAATTTCATGCCGTGTAATCGATATGTTCTCAGTAAAACCTATAGACCATGATTTGGTGTATAAAACTGCAAAGCAAACTGGGATTATAGTTACCGCAGAAGAACATAATATTATTGGAGGGTTAGGCTCCGCAGTAGCAGAGTCCTGTAGTGAACATTACCCTGTCATGGTGAAAAGAATTGGAGTAAAGGATACGTTTGGGGAGTCAGCTAGGGATGACGAAATCGAAGAATTATTAGTTAAGTACGGTCTAACATCCAATGACATAGCAAGGGTGGTAGTCGAATCGAGGAGAAGTTCAAAATGAAGATTTTCTTGGACAGCGCTAGCATAGAAAGTATAAGGAAATACAATGACATGGGCATTCTTGACGGAGTAACAACTAATCCATCATTACTAGCAAAAGAGAAAGGAGATCCAAGACAAATAATGAACGAGATTGTTAGAATCATCCAAGGTCCAGTAAGCCTAGAGGTTATAGGAACAGATTATGAAGTCATAATGGAAGAGGCTCACAGACTAAAAAAATACGGACAAAATGTAGTTGTGAAGGTTCCGATGATTCCTGCTGGCTTAAGGGCAGTCAAAAGCCTTAAACAAGATGGAATACCTACTAATGTGACACTTGTTTTCTCTAGTAACCAAGCCATTCTGGCGGCAAAAGCCGGAGCATCATATATTAGTCCTTTCATAGGCAGGCTTGATGACAATGGCCATGACGGAATTAATATCATAAGAGAAATAAAACAGATTTTTAGCAACTATAAATTTGAAGCAGAAATTCTTGTGGCTAGCGTCCGACATCCTCTACATGTAATTGAGGCTGGAAAGTGCGGTGCCGATATAGTCACTGTTCCACCTGAGATATTACACAAAATGCTCATGCATCCACTTACCGACAAGGGATTAAGTAGCTTTATCGCGGACTGGAATAAACTTAGAAATATGTATTCAGAGTTAATTTTCTAGGTCTGCATTAAGTTAATGACTTTCTTTGGAATATCCTCGAGCTTACTAACGGCTAGGCTTTTCTCATACTCAAGATACTGCAAATTTTGACTAATGTTGACTGCAGCATTCAATGTCCTTCCGAGGCCTAGCGCTGCCATTCGAAAACCCATCCTACGGTAGAACAATACCATTCGTCTTACGGCGTCATAGTCGGAAGGTTCTCCATCAGTGAGAGTCGCAACAATGTCGGGCCTGAATGATTTCAAAATGGGTTCTAGCAATGTATAGATATCAGCCAAGGGTGTGCCTCCTAAAGCCTTGATTTGTGCTAGTCGGCGTGCATGTACTTTAGTCCAGTGTGCGTTAGGAGGTTTGATAATCCAGCATTTGACTTGTCTTGCGTCTGTACTAAAAGCGTATACACCAAATTTTATCTTCAAAAACTGTAAAGCTTCGCATAGTGCTATGGTTGCACGTTTGTAGTCTTGCTCAGATTCTTCAATACTACTTGAGTGGTCTAAGATAATTGCAACTTTAGATCTAAAGGACAACTTAAACTCACTAATAAAAGTCTTTGATAACCTTTCTACAAAAGTCTCGGGGTCAAATTCATCTCCGGTCTCTTCGTGCTTTTCGATCCAGCCCGTCTTCCAGTGCTTGAATTTTGCCTTAGTCTTCTGGATTAAGTCGAGGTCGTAAATTTGACTTTCATCGGAGTCCATATCTCTGGGGACGCTCAGACCAAGGTTCTCAATACCTTCATAGCCTTTATTTTCACTTCGTTTACTTTCCTTGACAAGAGAGTTGAATTCGGCAAGCACTTCGTGGCCCTCAATAATATCCTTTGACTTTCTCACTACATCTTGTTGCTCCAAATTTAGCCGTTTGACCAATTTTTCGATTTCAGCCAGTAATCCTTTCTCATTGACCGACCTGCCAAAGCCTACTTTGCCGGCAGGGGTGATAATGGGAAGCGAGGCTAATGGATTTAGTTCCAGTACCCGAAGAAGCTCAGGTATGTGCTGTTCAATATAATCTGTGCCCCGATCCTTGGTTATCGCATCATCCAAAATCTTTTTGGCAAGCTCTGCCCCCCTCTGTACTTTCGAAAATTCATTACCAAACAGTTCGCCTTTCAAAGAACCAGTCAGGAAATACTGAGAAAAGGCTTCTGCGATCTTATGCTTACCGTACAGTGAATTTAAGAGCGGTTTTGATAGCCAGGAAATTCCTTCATTGAATATAATTTCTTTTTCCATTCCTTTCCAAGACCGAAGACCCAGGATTTCTGATCTCTTGGTCTCAAGGGTGTTTAACAAAAATCCAAAAATATGATCATAACTCATTACTTTGGAACAATAAGTCAGTCTCATAGCCTCATACCATAGCATGACTCGCCATTGTCTATATCTTTGAAAGTTGGTTCCAGGGAAGTGATGTGGACTAGGAAGCGTAATTTGGTTTCTGTCCGGTCTCGTAATAGGCACTTTTTGATCGCTTATAACAACTTGTACATTTGAGTTATTACTCCATCTTCGTGCCAAAAACGTAGCAATATCCAGCAAAACCTCATTGTGCAACAATTGAGATAAATCCAGAGACAAAATATCAATCACCAAAAACTGAAATAACCATATCCATGACCTTTCGGAATTCGACCTCTCCCCATTGATCATAGGTATTTGCAAAAACTATTTCTGCTGCCCTTTTGGCTTGCATTTCAGTGTTTAGAAGTTTTGCAAAGGCTATTGTTTCCCTCAAACTGGGGCTGTAATATAGCTCCTCTACAGCTGCTGCATCTCTGAGGCTCTTCGCAAGCTTGATCGCTCTTTTTACGTCTTCCAGTTTTGAATCTTGGATGTTGGAGACATGTCTCATTATGATTTCAAGCTCCACATTTTCCGGCGGGTATTCTAGTCTAATTCGAACAGGGAATCTACTCAACAATTGCGGAGGGAGCTCCTTGGTACCGACGTGAGAGAGAGGGTTTATCGTTGCTATTACAGACCAGTCTTCTCTAGCAGTAATAACCTGGCCATCTGCCTCCTTGAGTACCACTTGTCTCCTGTCATCCAGCGCTTCATCCAGTCTAAGCAATACATCAGCTTCTGCAGCATTTAACTCGTCAAGATAGAGCAGGCCACCATCACGCATTGATTTTACTAAAATTCCCTCCATAAAGTTAATTTCACCTTTGTCCAAAGTCTTGCTTCCGATTAAGTGTGATTCTCTTGTTCGCAAACTAAAATTTACCGATTGCAACTCTTTATTTGCAAGCGAAGCGAATTGGCGCACTAGCGAAGTCTTGCCTGTACCCTTAGGTCCTATTATAATAGTAAATAGGCCTGCATTATATGCTCTTTTTAACACATTCAAAGAATCGTTCCAATCCAGATATGTCTCTGCCATATTCCGTACTACAGGATGAGTACGGATATTAATAAAAACGTACATGTAATGGCAAACTTATAGCCATGCTTAAGATCTCATAATAGTACGCCTGTTATTGAGGTAGTCAGTGAGTAATGCTGTATCAATATTCCCTGGATTTATATAATATGACCTGCCTTTCACTGTTTTCTCCATTTCGTTAACATAAGCAAGCAAGGAATCCTCTTCACTTATCATTATTGTATCAATTTGTATTTTGTTCTGTCGACATTTTTTGGCCTCGGCTATGGTTCTCTTGCCAATATATTCGTCAACTTGTCGATAGCGGTAGCATAGATAAACAAGTTTTCCAGAATGAAGATCGAGTTGTAGGTTCTGCTCGTTTTCAACCCTTTGAAGGGTATCTACGTCAGGGCTATAAAAATGAGAATATGGCCTTTGGGAAATTAAATCGTCGTGATCCTTTTGATGATCAACAAAGCAAGCGCTTGGATGACCATCAGTTATTAGAACAATGCGCCTGTTTGATGCACCCTCTCGGATTAAAATTTTCGAAGCTAATCGAAAGGCAGCTTGATAATTAGTGTAATGCATAAAATCCCCGCCTGGTTCAAATGTCCTAAGATAAGGTATATCATGGGGAGATATTCGTGAGGCTAGAGCTCCGAAGCCTATGACAGAAATCGAGTCAGAGGGAAAGAATTTCTTATTTAGAATGAATAGGCCCCAGAGAGCTTTCTTTGCTGCCTCGATCCTACTTAGGTCCCCAAACATGGACGAGTAACGCATGGTGGAACTCAGATCAATACAATAGACTAAGGAAACTCTTACATCGTGACTTGTCTCATACTCCTCAAAATCATCGATATTAATCTGCAATGGGAGTTTAATCTGTCGATTTCTTTTTGCATTCCTTTGGAGAGTATTTAATAGGGACTTCGGAACGTTTATCATTCTCAGATCATTTCCATAATCAAATTTCCTGGTGGAATCGAGTAACACAGAACCCGGACCTCCAACCATGGTTTCGTGCAAGCCGTTTTCTCCAGACTTCAAGGCTTTCATCATATTAGTCAATATCTTCTCTCCAATCGTGAAGAACCCTCTCTGAGTAAGCCATTTTTGTGAGTCTTTTAGGTAGCCTTTCTCAATCAGTTCAATGATAATTGAGGCACCCATAGAATTAATAGTTGAGCTAGATCGTGAGGCAGAGTCATTATTTTGCAGTTGTATTGACTGTGAGTCCTGTTGTCTTTTGGAATGTTCCTTAACCTCTGCGTTTTCAATGCTTTGTGCTAGCTCCCGTAGATCGGGAGTGCGTTCGCGCAAAACTTCCCTTCCAATCAGGATTAGGTATTTATCTAGGTCTTCTTTTTTGATGCCTAGTTTCAGTTGTGTTTTACTTTTGCTAAAATTATCATTACCTGGCGCAACAAGGAAATATTGGATTCTGTGCAGGATATTATTATCAGTTTTATTACTATTCTGTTTTCGCATAATACCCGGTTTCCTTCTTGTCGAGTAAAGGTGGATTTGTCCATCTTAAACCCTCTAGTACTAGTTCGGTCACTGATGCTGTAAACTCGCCGTCCATATCGTTGGGTAGCTGGACTCTCCTGACGTCTATCTCATACGGTTCAGCGATTTGAATAAATTTTGTATGTTCCTGTTTTATCCTTTCCGAAGTTTGGCTAACGAATTCCTTCAAGGCGGGAAACTTCGTTAGTTGTGACTCATAATCTATGCTGTCGTTTTTCTCCTGACCGAGACTCCGCTGTGATACCACAAATGACTTGTTACGCTCAAAATCTTCTTTAATTCTTGTAGTTAGTTCAGATGAAAGATGTTGGGTGTAACCTATTGAAACTTCCCTAATGGCATTTTCAATTATTGAATCTACAATTTTATCCCTATTCTGGCGATTGTCATCCAATTCAGATAATTCGAACTTGCTGGTCTGATGAATACAATCAAGATCACAAAATCGAGGGACCGACTTAATATTGCGAGGTATAGATCTTACTCGCTCAACTTCGGAGCTTAATATCTCCATAGAATGGATAGCCATCCTCACGCTTACTCCTTTAGTTTGATCTATTTCAGGATGTTCTCTGGCTGATTTTGCTATTTGTGCAAGGGTCTTGACAATAAACAGAGGTAACGGAACTCCAGTTTCTCCGCTTATTTGCACCTCTTGAACTATGATAAGCATCTCATCAACAATACTGGTTGGGTAGTGCGTATCTATGTGACTTCGAAGCCTGTCAAATAATGGTTCTATGATTTTCCCTGAATGTGTATAGTCTACAGGATTGGCAGTGGCCAATAGCTTAACGTATGGCTTAAAGGTAACGGGATATGAGCCGGTCGTGAACTTTCCTTCTTGCAAGACGCTTAATAGCGCGACCTGTTTGCGGGAATCAAGAACTGGGAGTTCATCGATGCACAGTACACCATACCTAGCCTGCAACATCTGCCCTGGTGAATAAGATTCAATATTGTAAAGCTCAATGCCCTTCTTTGCAATCTTTATCGCATCTATTTGTCCAGTAAGGTCTTTTACAGATATATCTGGTGTGGCAAGAAGGTAGCGGTATCTATCCTGTCCTTCCCTCCAGTCGATTTTCGTTTCCAATTTATTATTTCTGATTGATTGTTCACATTCTGGTGATACAACGAATTCGGGAGAGACGCGCTCAGGATCTGTATCATTTAGAAGACTAATCATGTCCTGTTTTGGTATTGTGGTAGGTATATCATTAGTTAAAGAGCCACGGACGACGGGTATCGGGGAAAGGAGATGATTAGCAATAGATTCAGCAAGCTTAGTCTTGGCCTGTCCTATATGTCCAATAAACAAGATTTCATGTCCTGATAGAATTGCTCTGTTAATAGCAGGGATAACGCGCTCCTTATAACCAATAATGCCTTTGTAAATCTCCTTTCCCTGCTTCATTTTGAGGATAAGATTCCCTCGTAATTGCTCCTCAACTGGTATATGCTTGTAATTAATCTCAAACAATTGGCCCAGTGTTTTAATGTCTTTGTAATCCTGAGGGACGCCTGGCATCATTTCGCTATACTTAGGTGACATGTCATAAGAGCGATTGACCAATTGTTCGATAGCTTGGGTTACCATTAATGTATGAGACTTTGGAGGACATCACGAATTTAAGCATTGCAGAATTGATTAACGAGTATAATTTGGTACCTTCCTAAGAGGTAAATAAAAGATTTACTTAAGGCTCCCGAATTTATTATATTATGTTTCTTAAGATCTTAAGCCTAAAGATGATAATTGGAGTCCAGGTATAGTTTTTATTGCGGAAAAGGATGCCGTACCATAATTGTCAGTAACCGAGTACAAACACATCACAAGAGTCGCTGGTAAAGATATAGATGGAAGCAAAAAAATTGTTGTAGCCCTTAGTGAAATAAGAGGGATAGGCTACAACCTTGCACAGGTAATACTTCAGTCTCTTAATATTAGTCCGAGTTTAAGAATAGGGTTTTTGACAGATAAAGAAATAACCGAAATTGAAACAGCTATTAAAAATCCCTCACGTACAGGGATTCCAAGCTGGTACCTTAATCGACAAAAAGACACGGATAGTGGAGGGAACAATCATTTCGTAACTTCCGATTTGGATTTCGCTATTTCAAGTGACATCGAGAGAGAAAAGTCTGTAATGAGTTGGAGAGGATACCGACATATGTTTGGGCTCAAAGTTAGAGGACAATGCACAAGAACGACTGGAAGACGTGGCGGCGCGGTAGGTGTCAAGAAAATAGGCAAAGCCTTTCCGACAGCACCGGCAACCCAATCCCCAGCAGCCAGTGCAGAATCGGCTGGCACCAAACCGGCAGATACTACGCAACCTTAATTAGGAATATAGAGAGGGAGATGCATAGAATTGGGAGATCCACATAAACCCAAAAAAGCCTTTCATAGACCGCGCAGGATTTGGACCACAGACCAACTTAACGCAGAACTCTATATTTTAGGCACATATGGATTAAGAAACAAGCGTGAATTATGGAAAGCGCAGTCAGAAATAGCACGGATAAGAAACCAAGCGCGGGCATTACTTGCGATTCCGACTGAACTCAGACGCGACAAAGAACTTAGGCTGCTCAGTTTTCTGAACAGAATAGATCTCGTAAAGGTATCAGCAACTCTTGACGATGTGCTAAATTTAAAAATCGAAGATATACTTGAAAGGAGACTTCAGACAATAGTTATGAGAAAGGTTGGGTCTAAGTCAGCATTTCAGGCACGACAAATAGTCTCTCATGGTCATGTATCCATTGGGGATCGGAGGGTCAATTTGCCAGGTTATATCGTAAGAAAGGACGAAGAACCGAACATCATTATACATCGAGACTTCCTAATATCCAGTCCTCCAATTGAGTCTAGTTGATATGCTGTCGCTGCTAAGAGGCTGACTAGATAGCTGGTCGATTGAATCTACGAAATGCAGGGCATAGACAAACGCGTCAAGTCGAGGACCCTGCACTATTATTCATGTTATTGATTCTTTTTGAATTGATTTGAAAGTAATGAAATCGAGTATACGTGTCAAGGGTCATTCCGCAAACTTGCTCCTCAAAACTAGTATTAAGCTAACAAACTCAAAATCAAATACTATTTTCACTAGGGGTTTTGGCGTTTCACTGCCTAGAACCTTCTGATACTTGAACATGTTCCATTGAATACGTGAGTGTAGTTAATTACGGCAGTTGTATTCATTTAACTATTCGATAAGTCTTTTAAGATTGAATAGCTGATATAACGGTTGTGTGTTCAATTATAGGATATAAGGGAAATGCATTTGCAGCTCCCTTGATTGTTGAAAGCTTAAAAAAGATGGAGTATA
>DATFBG010000129.1:0-7229 GCA_035253945.1 Nitrososphaeraceae archaeon
AAGAGCCGCAAATGCTATCAGTATTCTGGATAGACTTACACAAGACAAGGGAATGAAATCACATATCAGAACAATGTTGTGGCAAGTTGTCTCCAACCTTGAAGGCATAAGAGAATAATTTGTGTAACAAACGATTATTACTATATATAGGTCAATTTTACTGTTGAATACCTTTACGGATATTATGTTGAATTAAAAAGGGTTATTATATGGGGGAATTTAACTAACTATTGGCAATAATGGTAAACTTAAGCAAGAAACTTTTTTTTGCAGATGTGACATTGAAATAGTGTTATGAAAATTATTAGTGCCACTTCTGAGACTCCGGGTATGACAAAAGAACAGGTAGACAGATTTCTTGCAAGCAATTTGATGTTGCAGATGGCAACGATCGATGAACAAGGCGAACCTAACATACAACCTGTCTGGTTTTATTATGATAAAAATAGAGAAAAACTCTTGATAACAACATCGAAGTTAGCAAAGAAGGTTGAGAATCTCCGGAATAAACCAGTTTTGTATTTTTCCATAGATGACGAGAATTTTCCTTATAGGGGAGTAAAAGGCAAAGGATCGGTGACTATAATAGCTGATCCAAATAGAACCGTTTCAGAAGGAGATAAAATAAGTATGAAGTACCTCGGTACACTCGATCACCCAATAGCAAAAATGATAACAGAGCATTCAAAGAAGGGAGAAAATGTTCTTATTGAAATTAGTCCAAAGTTCTTTTCCACATGGGACTATAGTAAATCAACTGCCGGCGTGTAAGCCGGTTCAACAATAATAAGACTATTATATTGAAGGGTGTTGCCCTTCAAATTATTTCAAGTGGCGCTAAACCATGTGAAAAAGATTCATACCTTACTTCCTTTAAACGCGAGGAAATGACCTACCATTTTATTTGGACTTCAAAAGAGAAAACTCATTCTGAAGACTTAGAAGTACATTGACGTACTTTGATTAAGCAAGATCTATGTCATTTGCTTCCTTCACGTATTTGCCCCTATTATTTGGTATAATCCTTAGTCTTCCCCCTCGAAAGTTTTTCTTTAATTCATTACCTCTGAAGATTCTATCAAGAAATACGGACAGAGCTCCTATTTCAGAATGTGGCTGATTTCCTATTGCTACATTGTAGTCTGCGAGAGTGTATACTTCTCTAGGAACCTTTTGTGCTCCGATAATCACTAGAACTTTCTTTTCTTTCCAGATCTCATCAATGGTATCATCAATATTAATGCCATACATCGTCAAATGGATTACTTTGCCGGAATTTTTTTTCCAGCATTGAACTACTTTCCTCCAATCTTGGACAATTTCGATACTAAAACTCGATTTACCTCCCCATATACTCTCAACTTTCCGAATGGTTTCCTTTATGGACTGATCGACTTCTGTCATATAGATTGAATCGGCTCCAAACGCTCTTGATACCAAAGCCGCATGCGTGGTTATGCGATCATCGCGAACAAATCTGTGTCCTATTCTAAGAACTGATACCTCCATAATTCGCTCCTCTACTCACCACTTGCACCATCATATATTATATCATTGTGGCAAAATAGTACAGTCGTGTGTTTTAACTAATTACAACTTAAGAGAGGTAATGTATAGAAGTTACTGTCGTTATTAAAACACAAGAAAGGAAAAGAAGATGTTCTATCCCACCTTCATATCAAAAATTATTTAATTAAATGACGCTCATAGTCTGAACTCCTATTGTCTCTATACAATAGAAGAACGATCCCATCTAAAAAGACACCTTTGGGGCTTCAAATTTTTATTATGGTCCGATTAATATGTTCATCCTTACAGTTGAATATACGAAGTTTTGTTTCGGTTGATGTATCAATCAAAGACAAGATTGGTGAACTGCAGAACAGGATAATAAAGGAAGAAGATTGGAGAATGCACCAAGTCAAACCAGTTGAAAAGCAGAATCTCCATTTCAGTATCATTTTTTTAGGAGAAATATCACCAGAGACAGTTGGTATACTCAAGTCCCGACTTTCAGACCTCATATTTCAGCCCTTCACAGTAACTTATATGGGTCTTGGGGTATTTCCAAGCGCTGATAAGCCTAGAATCATATGGATGGGAACAGATGCTGAAGGTGGAAAGAAACTCAAAAATCTCTCTCAAATGGTAGTGACCAGTATTAAAGATGTGGTCAAACCCGACAAACCATTTATACCCCACGTCACGCTATTTCGGATAAAGAATGGAAGGTTAAGAGCCGACAATATGTTAAGAAAGTACAAGGACATTAGCTTTGGTTCAGATTTAATTGATAGAATATACATCAAGAAAAGCGAGCTGACCCAAAGCGGGCCTATCTATTCAGTTATGCATACGGTATGCGGAAGATGACTAGTACCACTACTACTACCACCATCACTCTACGCTCTGTTACCTCTCAGGCATTGAAATACTGTCAACCATCTGCGAAAGAAGTCGAAAAACTGACAACTATTACAAACCAGGTTCTAGAGCTAGTCCGAAAATATCCTTCTCCTCTAATAAATGAGGTAGTAGCCGGGGGATCATTTGCTAAGGGAACATGGGTGAAGGACGATGCAGATCTGGATATATTTGTTAAAATAGACCCCTCGATTGATAAAGTTGAATTTGAAAAGCTGGGCAGGAAAGTTGGATTACAATCTCTAAAGAGATACAGAACACAGATAAGATACTCTGAACACCCCTATGTAGAGGCCTTTGTAAGGGGTGTCCGAGTAAATATCGTTCCATGCTTCGATGTGGAAAGGGGCAAATGGAAAAGTGCAGCTGACCGATCCCCGTTCCACACAGAGTACATTAAGAACAATCTGGATGTGCGAAAGCAGCAGGAAGTAAGGTTATTGAAGAAATTTCTAAAAGCCATAGGGATATACGGAGCACAGATAGCCAAAAGTGGACTAAGTGGTTATGTGACTGAAATCTTAATCCTAAAATACGGTTCTTTCATTTCAACTTTGCATGCTATAGCAGATATTGATAACAGGGGACAGATAATATCAATTTGCGAAGTTGATAACGATGTTTTGAAGACATTCCAAAGCAGTATTATCATAATCGATCCCGTTGATCCAAGAAGAAATTTAGGTTCGGCTATTTCGGCCGAAAGTTTAGGAAAGTTTATTCTAGCCTCGAGATCGTTTATCAAAAGACCCTCGTTAGACTTTTTTACACAAGAAAAAAACATAAAGCCCAAAAGTCTAAAGCTAAATTCAAATCTTCTGATAATAGAATTCAAGTATCAGCCCAGAAGCCCTGACATAATTTGGGGTCAACTGAAGAAAACTCTTAGTTCTGTTTCAAAACAACTACAACTAGGAAATTTTAGCGTAATCCGAAGCACTTGCACTACAGATGAAAAGGGATTTGCTGCACTACTATTTATGTTGCAATCAGTTAAATTAGCATCCTACATTGAAAGAGTTGGTCCTGAGCTCTTCAGAAGAAAAGAATCTTCTAAATTCATTTCCAAAAATGCCAAAGAATGTCTTTTATTTTGGATTAACAGAGAGATGAGAATTGTTGGTCTTTTTAATACCAAGGTAACAAACGCGAAGGATTATGTTCATTACTTGCTTTCTGAACGCGCAGGATATATAGGGATTACAGAGGGTCTAAAAGACGACGTACGACACCATGGACTGAAGATTTATACTGGTGACGAAAAAGGGATGATGAAGAGAATAGTAAGACATGCTGCCAACGAGTTCATTTCAACAGAACGGTTTATTACATGGTAACATCGACACAACCTCACCCCAATTAGCCAACATCATATCGTACCCCAAATTTGATAATACTGGATATATTGAGCGCATAAATGAAATACAAGCCCTCGGGGTCAAATTTATTATATGTGGGGGTAGGTCAGTGATCGGAAATGTTGCAATAGCAGGAAAAGGATGCGTAAGTTTGGTGATGCGAGCAAAATCTCAAAAGAATGACATGTATGCTCTCAAAATAAGAAGACTAGACGCCAACAGAAGTAACATGGAACGAGAAGTAGAGTTAAATAAAATAGCAAATTCGGTAGGTATAGGGCCAGAGGTTTTTGGGCACTCTAAAAATATTATTCTAATGGAGTTTGTTGAAGGTCTCAGTATAATTGACTGGGTTACGCAGGATGCTAATGCTGCTGATCCCAAAATTGTCCTTAGCGTTCTTTTAGACATCCTGGAGCAATGCTATCTTTTAGACACTATACACCTAGACCATGGTCAACTTAGTTACTTGGACCGTCATGTCATCGTTTCAAATTCATACAAGGTAACACTGATAGACTTTGAGAGCTCAAGCACAACAAGAAGGACATCCAACGTGACTTGTGCAGCACAGTCGCTGCTTTTAAGTGGCTTCATTTCAAGACGAATAACGGATGTCTTATTTCTTCAAAACAAGAAAGAACGGCTTATTGAAAAGCTACAATCATACAAATCATGCCAAACCAGAGCAAGTTTTGACGAACTATTATATCTTTTGCTAGCATGAAGACACAATAGCTCCTGGAGGCTGTTGTATCACTATATTACCTGTAAAAAGACTGTATATCTAAGTCCTTGTGGCTTCTGCCTACCAACTATACAGTAAGCGGTGCTCGAAATCCAGATATTAGTGGGAAAATTATCTACTAAGGACAAAAAGAATGGCAGAAGACACATCATCTGCATCTTCTTCTAATGCAATTCCATTCCCTACGTTGACTATACTTTATTTGCCCTCAGAAGCAAGCGAGCTAATTGGGGAGATGAGTCAAAAGTACTTCAATATGACGATAGAGGATTGCAAGGGATATTTTCATGGTGGAGTAGAAAGACAGTACAGGAAAGTTACTATATGGAGTCAAGGGATCGATAGTCTATGGTTCAATGCAATTATTGCTAGAATAAAAGAACTAGCAAGTGTGAACTCGGTACCGATTGTCTCGGGTGGCGTAATGTACTCTATTTAGCATAATTTTGAATTTTGTGCCATGGATATTTCGATCCAGAATGCTTCTTCTGTTTCAGCCATGACTCTAGTAAAGGTATTGGGTCTTTGCTTGATTGCGTCTCCTTCTTATGCTTCGTACGTGGTGGTATTCTGAAGATCCGATTTGGCAGATAATAGCTGAATATAAGCAAGCTAGATATATAAAGCTGGTATTTTCAGCCCCCTATTATCAGAGCTTCTGTTAGAAGATAGCAGAAGACCCACCCCAAAGCTGCATGTCAGACACCTTTCAGTGTTTTAATTGATAATGATTTTCAATTAAAGAAAACGCCAAGGGAAAAGAACTCTGCCTAAATGGAGTCTTGAGCAGTCCTCCAGAAACCATTTTTCACCCTGCACTTCCCATGTTTTTCATGTCTTAAACTATTGTTGATTGAAATCAGTGACTCATATTGTAATGCCCATACTATAGCGTTCAAATAGCATAATAATAGATCAAACTTAATGAGAAATGAAACCGAGAATATAATCCATGTCACAGCCAATACTTGGGACGATATTGTGCTTAAATCCAAAAAACCAGTTCTAGTCGATTTTTGGGCAGAGTGGTGTGGTCCATGCAGAATGGTTGGGCCAGCGTTAGAGCAATTGTCGGACACAATGAATGGAAAGGTGAGGATAGCAAAGCTAAATGTAGACGAGAACCAGGAAATAGCAATGAAATATGGAATAAAATCCATACCCTCATTGCTACTCTTCAAAGAAGGTCGGGAGATTGGAAGGACAATAGGAGCCGCTTCTAAAGAGGCATATCAACGGTTTATAGAGCAGTTCCCATAAAAAGCCTGACAAAGAACATAGAATAGCTCTTCTCTTTTTTATTGAAGCAAAAGAAATAACTAGTTCACATTTTGCCAAAGCATTAATATTGTATAGCAATAAACGATAGCAAGTCTTGGGAAAAAAAGAACTTACTGCTCTTTTTTCATCTAATCCTGATAGATACTATAAAGTTCCGCTATTCGATAAAGTTGGATTTAATCGGCAAAGATGTAGTAAGTGTGGCAAGTTCTTCTGGTCTATAGTTAGCAAGGAATTATGTCCTGACCATGAACATTATAGTTTCATAAATAACCCACCAACTAACAAGCGTCTTGATTATGTCCATACATGGGAAGAAATTGAAGCTTATTTTAGTTCCAAACACCACACCATTATTGGTCGCTATCCAGTCGTATGTAGGTGGCGTGATGATCTCTATTTCACGATAGCTTCTATTGTCGATTTCCAAAGGGTGATAGGCGGCAAAGTAGTTTTCGAGCTTCCTGCCAATCCTCTAGTTGTTCCTCAAATGTGTTTGCGATTTAACGATGTTGAAAATGTGGGTTTGAGTGGTAGGCATTATACGTCTTTCTGTATGGTCGGGCAGACGTGTAGCGCGGATTCTCCCGGAGGATACTGGAAAGATAAGTGTGTCGAAATAGACTATGGAATGCTTACGACTGTCCTAGGAATAAAACCAGAAGAGATTACCTTTGTAGAAGATGTGTGGATAGGAGCAGGTGCTTTCGGCAATTCGTTAGAGTATTTTGTCAGAGGACTTGAACTAGGAAATGCAGTTTTCACGGAATTTGAAGGTAAAGAAAACAATTTCAACATCATGGATAATAAGATCATTGATATGGGCGCAGGTCTAGAGCGGCTTTCTTGGATTACAATGGGAACGCCTACAAGTTATGACTGCTCTTTTGGTCCGGTCATAAAGAAGCTAACTAACATTCTTGGGATCCATGAAAATCGTGAATTGATTGGGAAATACTTCGAAATTATGTCTGGCAAAATAGGGGAAGACAATGCAATGTTGAATGGTGGCCTTGTGTTAAACAGTGTTAATACAGCAAAGTCGATCATCGCCAAGAACTTGGGAATACAGGAGGACAAACTTGCAAGAATAATCTCTCCATATGAGGCAATCTATACTGTTGCCGATCACACGCGTTCATTACTTTTTGCTATATCAGACGGGTCGTTGCCCTCGAATGTGGGAGGAGGGTATAACCTCAGAATGATTTTAAGGAGGGCACTTTCCATTTTGGAAAAAATGGGTTGGAGCACTGTGAAACTTCAAGATATTACTGACTTGCATATTGATTACTTAAGACGAATGTATCCAGAACTTGAAGAACACAGAGATGATGTAAAGACAATACTAAGGATAGAATCTGAGAGGTATACAGAATCTAGGGAAAGAATGAATGCGTTGGCATCATACATCAAGA
>DATFBG010000130.1:0-6541 GCA_035253945.1 Nitrososphaeraceae archaeon
ACTCTGGAATTATAAATGTCCAAAACCTCTTTTCCGGAGGAGCATAATAGTCAGCTAAGCTTAGGATAGGGCCCCCGACAAGACCGCCAAAAATTCCAATTACTATCCCAATAGTGATTATTCTTTCCCTATCCAATATACGCCTACCTGCTCTTTACTCTCTTTCTCATAATCATCATATATCCAATATTTTTATGGCTCTTCTAGTTATGGTGACGTCATTTCAATATTTTCTCATTTCACAGAAATACGAAATCGTAGGCGCGAGATGTGCTTCATACTGATGATAGAAAGATTTTGTACCGCTTGATTAATCTAAAAAAAGATGGGTGCCCTAAGAGGCCTTTGGAATGGTTTTGATTCCATCAGGCCACACCGTGACCTTTAGTAGAGCTATCAGTCCTGCAAGCTCGGCAATGTGTATTCCCACAAAGTAAGGCAACAAATCATCCGAGTAAAGGGGCTTCATCGCAAAGTAGCCATAAATGGTGATCACGTTATGAAGCACCAGCATACCTGCAAAGACCATCAACCCCATTGTAAACACAGCTCCTGTCTTACGATAAATATTGGCATATACTGCAAGCAAGGTAACGAGTATTGCAATGTTTACCGTGCTAACTATGGAACTCACATCCATCAATATAGCCATTAATGATTAGCCGGTGAGATTTGCTTATTTACTTTTTTCCAGATCTCTTCAGCTTGCCCTTTTTGTCAATTGCCGCCATTACCTCGTTGAATGCCTCAATGTTAGCTTCAAGGTAGTTTGAAATAAAGTAAAGCACACCGTACTTTTCACCTACCTTGGTCACCATGTTATTCGTTTCAAGGACTCCAATATGATGCTGCACTGACTTGTAGTCGACACCAAGGACCTCTGCAAGCTGGTTGGTATTGTGCGGCTGCTCCTTGAGAAGATTAATTATCCTAATCCGGTTCTCTCCACCCCGCGAGCCTGCAAAGAGGTACCACAGTAGGCGCTTGGCTTCGCGGTCGTGCATCTGTCCTGCGATAGAATTCCTGCAAATTTAAACTTGAAACCGTACTCTAACCTTTGATGGTTCCGCCACTGCCAGTAGCGGCTATCAAGGTGGTAGAGACGCTAATCTGCTACTTTATTTCACTTTTACTTTTCTTCGTGATCAATCATATTTCTTAATTGTAGATAAGACCTCTAATTTTTCCAAAATCAGATGGGAGTTAGAACCAAGTATAAAATAAGAAAAGCTAAACGACAAATCTAATAGCTTCTCTGCTTAGTCACATAAGAGCGTCAATAAACAATTGAAATGGTCATGTCTCCTTCTATATAAAAAACATATTCTTCTCCGCTCTTAGATAGATTTGGATAAGATTTGGACATAATCTGGAAAAATCCTTTTTATCATAATTAAAGAGTCGTGAGCAATGAACTCTAAAGAATCTCTACTGGCAATAGCAGCCATAGCACTGGTTGTTACACCTGGGCTTATCCCTGCTATTGAGTCTTTTGCACAACAAGAAGAAGAACAACTACAAGGACAGCAAGACGATGATGACGTTGCCCCTGCCCCGCCATCTATTGGAGCTGATATTCCCCTCACATACTTTGGCCCTGCTCCATCTACTGTACAGAAAGAACTCATAGGTCCTCAACAGCTTCTAAGATCTGGTAGTGTTGACATGAACGAATCCACGGTTACACTTCCACTGTACCAAGGACACGTTCGAGGAAGCAGTGAAACAGTTTGGTATATCCTTACCGACACAACAGACAAAGGCAACGCTGATGCATTGGGTCTTAATTGGTCGCCTAAACTTGCATACTCTGCTCCCGGAGCAAGAATAGCTACACTCCTCGCAAATGCCACACTTGAGTTTCACTCTGGAAGTGTAGACTTTAGCCCAGAGCATAGAGTCACTCCCGGTAGTAACTCATCAAACCCCTTCCCTCCCTCAGAAGCCCAACCTGGATCTATCGGAGATAGTGATTATTCTCCACTTGTCCTTGTAGAAAACTCAGGTGGTCACATTTACAATGCTCCAATAGTTGCATTTGGCGTAGATGCTTCTGAAATCAACTTTTGCGAAGGCAACCCTGACTACAGCCTAGTTCACGACAAGGTCGTAAGCATATGTCCAAGTGAAGGCACAGTAACAATAGAACTTACATCCGGCTTTAGTTTTGCCCGGCCTGTACTCTATTTGAGCACTGAAGCTAGTGTCCCTATTGCAGCAGCACTTGAACGGGCTACACTTGCCCCAAAATTAGTTGATATAACAACAGGCCGAGACGATAGTGCATTTAGTGCAGTAGAGCGAATATTCGTGTTTGCCAATGGACCTACGGGCCAAGGCAATCCGCAGCGTCAAGGACTCAACAGCGCGCTTATGGGTGAAGGTTCTCCTCTTAATGTCTTAGGAGGGATACCCACTATCGCAACAGACTATAGTCCACTATGGGATATTAACTTGGGCGTATGGACTGAAGAAGCCATCAATAACGGCTACCGCTCCAGGCTAACAGAGGAGTTTGCCATCTTGGGCTTTGTTGAACAAGGATGGATCACTGGTCTTGGAGGTGGAGAATATGGCTCCGTTGGAATGGTGGTGAACTGCCCGATAGTCTTCCGGTTCCTGTAGTTGAGTGAAGAAATGAAAAAATCTTTTTCCTCCCTCTTCCTCTTTTTTAAAGTGAAGCAATTTTTTGTAAGGGTCATGGCTTCAAATCCCACATGGTCCATTTCCTTCTAGGCTATGCAAATTTTGACATATTCAAAGCATAGTCGTATCCTTTTTTCACCCAGTAAAAAGCCCTATCAGTCTTGATACTGCTTATGTCTAGCTCAATCCAGCCCGCCTTTGCTCCATGACTAAATGGCTTAATTTTCAGATACTTTTTTTTATGTAGTGCTTCTAGTTGAAGGTCTTTTGAAAGTCTGATTATTATCACCTTTGACTGGTCCTTCCTTCCAAACCCTGCAAAGAACTTCCCATTTATGGAATAGCACTGATAGCCAAACATAGAACGAGTTGTAACATAAGGTAGGATCTCTACCTTCTTCTTTATTTCAATCACACTTGAGTCTGTTATTTTATTGCTCATAATGCTTCGCCATATCCTCCAGCTGTTCAACCTCAGCTACTGCTTTCTCTTTTCTACCATACAGGATACCCATAAGGGTCCCAATAGTACTCAAACCTACAAGCCATAGGGTTAGCTCATATGCCATAAGGATTAATGGCTCACCGAACAACCCATAGGGAGTAAAGAGTTCAAAGAAGACGGCTACGAGTGCCCATAGCATAATTCCAAAAGATAGTCCTTTCAGGCTTCTGTCCCCCATTGGAAGAAGGTCATAAAACCTTGCAAATACCAAAGTGGCGACAGATGGCATAATTATCAATGCTGGAATTAATGAGACAAGTGAGGGAACAGGTTCTACCTGAGTCCAAACTGCCACCAATTTGCTGCTCTGACCCATAGAATCGCTGAAAATAATCTCCTGCGACACAGGATTCATAAAAAGACCAAAAAGCAGCAGCATATTCGTAGGTGCTATTATGCTAATTGTTATGGCAAGACGCTTGTAGTTAATGTTGCAATTGTTGCAATTCATAAAAGCGCGAGCGACTAAAAGTATTTATGGTTTTACTACTTACTACTACTCCTAGTAGTAGAAAAAGAAGAAGTTTAAATGGAACAAACAAAAGACCAACTGAATAGCAACAACAATAACCCCAAGCTATTAGCATCGCTTCAGAACTTAGGGCTAACAGAGTATGAGTCAAAGGCATACTTGGCACTATTGTCTTTAGGAATATGTAATGCTAGGGAGCTTTGCGCACAATCTGGAGTACCTTCTAGCAAGATTTACACAATTGTAGAGAAGTTTGAACTTTTAGGACTTATTGAAGTCCAGCAATCAAAGCCAGCCAAGTTCAAAGCACTGGAGCCTTCTTTGGGAGTTGACCGACTTGTCAAGAATAAAGAGAGGGAAATACTGTCGATAAGAAACAGTCTGCCTCTTATAGAATCTGAACTTGAGAGCATCTTTTCAAAACAGATTGAGAAGATGGGTCGCGATGACGAACCATTTTTCAATTTACAATTTGGCATGAAAAACCACATCCAAAAACATCTACGGTATTTGGCAGATGCTAGGGTAGAGACTATATCGTATTTTGAAACTACGTGTCTTTTGGGCGCTAAAGTCTACGGTCATAGTGTTAAACGTGAAATTATCAATAATATTCAACTTAACAACATATCTTCAAAGGTTATCTTTGGAACTGAGAATAAAGAGTTAGTACAAGGCTTCTTGAAAGGACTACCCAATTCAGCAAATATAGAACTCAAAATTACAAAGCAAATTCATGCGCCATTTCATGTTATTGATAAGGAAACTGCCATTGTAGTCGTAGATAATCCTCTGTTCCAAGAGGGGCGTATCGCATCCATACATGTAGTTGGAAGAAGCATCGCGAATGAGCTACATGAAGGATACAGGTCTCTGTGGGATTCAGCAAAGGGATTGGCATGACTGGGCTTTGCCACAACAATAGTGACACTCACCGCCTTTGCCCTTCTTCAGGCTATCTTCAAATTGATCCGTATGAAATACCATTCAAAAATAGCAAGAGCCGCCTCCTTTCTTTTCGTAATATTTCTGATGATATTCCTCTGCCTTATAAAAGGCAGATGCTGGAACTATTTCAGTCACAATCCTATTGCTAAACCTTCCGGATTTTTCAAGTTCTTCTATTGATCTTTTTGCAGATAATTCCTGCTCTGGAGTATGATAGAAAATCACAGACCGATACTGTGAGCCGACATCTGGCCCTTGTCTATTCCTCGTTGTTGGATTGTGTATTGACCAGAATACCTTTAGAAGTTCCTCATAAGTGACTTCCTGTGGGTCATACTGCAGTTGGATTGCTTCGGCATGTCCAGTCAAATCAGTGCATACATCTCTATATGTGGGCTTTGCCGATCGACCGCCAGTATAGCCAACCATCGTTGACTTGACGCCCTTTATCTTGCTGAAGGATTCCTCAACTCCCCAAAAGCAGCCAGCTGCAAAGGTCGCTAGCTGAAGAGTTTTGGTTTTATTTTCACTCATCATATGATGATGTATATGCTGGCAATATTGGATTAATACTTTTTTCCAGATCTATTCCAAGTTGACCCAGCTGAATAATGCAAGCAATCAGAATTTTGACTTATTACATCCAAATATACATTCTCTAAAGTAGAATACTTTCTTGTATTACTAAGTTGATAGATATATGACTCCTCTCTGATCAATAGATGCTCTGCTGTATAAAGCCTAAATAATTCATTCATATACTTAAGCCATGAATAAGAAGAAAGCTATAATCGTTGTAATCATAATTGCTGCAATTGCAATTCCAGTTGGCATCTATACAGTATCCCCATTGTTCATAAATACTACTGTTAATGAACCTCTTCCAACGAGTAGCAGCAGTGTTACCGATTTACAGAAATTCCAAGAATTTATGTCAATGAACAACGAGGAGGAAAGAGTAGAAAAAGGACAGCAGATGGCTACAGAGGAAAAGAACGCTATATTGAGAGGTGCTGCTCAGACAACTGGCAATACCGTTAATGAGAATATGACAGAGCCAGCAGCAACTACTTTAGGACAAACGTCGTTGCTCATAGGCGAATTTGTCGGTGTCAACGATGGAATACATAATGCTGAGGGTATGGCAAAGGTGATTCAATTAGATAACGCTGGCGTGATCCTAAGACTTGAAAATTTCAAGGCTACAAACGGGCCTGACTTGTATGTCTACCTAGCAACCGACAATAGTGCATCCGATTTTGTTAACCTTGGCAGACTAAAGGGCAATATTGGAAACCAGAATTACGACATACCAGAAGGTACAGACTTTTCAAAATATCATACTGTCCTTGTCTGGTGTCAAGCATTTTCAGTACTTTTTGGTAGCGCAGAACTTCAGCCTCAGCGGTAGCTCGATATCCCTCTAGACTATTTTAGAAATTGGAAAAGATCTGGATACGATTTGGAAATATCTTCTAATACTAAGGATGAGATTTGATATTTGTGAGAGAGAGCGAGAAAAATATGACTGAGGAACCTAAAATGGTATCAAAGACTAACGAAGAATGGAAGCAAGAGTTAACAAAAGAGCAATATGAAGTCTGTAGGCTAAAAGGTACGGAATATCCATTTACAGGCAAGTATTGGAATTGCAAAGAAGACGGGACTTACATCTGTGTTTGTTGTGGCAATAAGCTCTTTGATTCTGAAACAAAATTTGAGTCTGGAACAGGATGGCCCAGCTTCTGGGCACCAGTCGACCCACATAATGTTAATCTTAAGTTAGACACCAGCTATGGAATGCGAAGAATTGAAGTTTTATGCAACAAATGTGGATCTCATCTTGGCCATTTATTTGACGATGGCCCTCATCCCACAGGAAAGAGGTATTGCATCAATTCTGTTTCACTGAAGCTCGATAAGACTGAGAGGAGAAAAATATGAAGTACACAAAAGATGATGTGCACAAT
>DATFBG010000131.1:0-4523 GCA_035253945.1 Nitrososphaeraceae archaeon
TAAGCTGCTTTACTTTTGCCAGGAGTGCCATCTGTCACTGATAATGAATGGATTATGATTTAGATTATTTTTCTATTAAAAGAAGGGAATCTATTTTCTTTCATGGATCTTATGCTAGATTTTATTACATTGCAAATATGAAACGAGTGCCATAATATAGTGAGGACAAATGTTCCATCCCAAAATCAAGTCCGCCATTATTTACCTTTCTAAGTTCCATATTCTTGTTTTCATCATTTTATTTCTCTCTTACGATCTTGTATACATCTGATTTATCAGGTCCTCGATTGATGCAATTTGTAGTCTTACTAATAAACGAAAGAATCTTGATAGCTTGGTTACGTCATCCTGTGGTGGCGTTTGATGCTATATGCTCTTGAGATGCTATTTCCTATGTTCCTGTAGGAATGAGGAATTCCTATTTTGAGATTACTCTTAAGCAGCAGTCAAAAATGGCTTCTTTGATCTATTCCAGTAAAAGTTGAAAACATCGTTACACCATTTATGAAAATCTATACTACTACTCCTGAATCCAGAGTCAAAATCCATCTTCCCTTTTAAATCTGAGAAGCAAACTCCAGCTATCTTCTCGTTCATTGCTATGGCGATTTTGGCATTTTCATCCGAAAGCAGTTTTAGTTCGAGTTTGTTCCCGAAGAGTGTTTTGATGCGTTGGTATTGTTCTGGTATGTAACCGCTCTTTAATATAATAATTCTAACAGATAGATCACGGTTAGAAACTGCCTGAGCAACTGATGGACCCGTAACCAAAGCTTGATCAGCCATGAGCCAAACGTACTCATTGGCTAAACTCATAGCCTGCTCTAAGTGACGAAGAACATTACTAACATTTTGCGCATGTTCGAACTCAGATAACTCGCCAATTCTTTCTATAAATTCCAGTGGAAGAAAGGATACATCATGTGATAGAAAATAATCTCTAGTTTTAGAAATAAGACTGATTGAAGATAGAAGAAGCAAAACAAGCTGCCCGTAGGAAGTAAGCCTGTAAAATCCATCTGAGTTCTTCTCTATTAAATTTGCTTTTATGAGACGTCCGAGGTGTCTTGAGGTTTCCTGAATAGTTGCACTAATTTTTTCAGCTAGCTTAGTAAGCCTTAGATTCTCTTCTTTTCTAATTGTCAAGAGCAGTGTGAGCCTATCAATACTAGAAAGGTCAAAGAGAAGTTTAACAATGTCATCAAGATACTCGTCCAACTGGTTCTAGAGGTTAACGGCGATGTTCAGTTTAAACGTTCGTGTTGAAGAGATGTTATGAATGTATGTTTTCCTAGAGTGTATATGGCAAATAAGAATGAACTAAAGCACCCAACATTAGAAAATGAGACACAGATGGGTCAAATACCCATCAATGACTGCAAAGAAGCAATAACGAGTACACAAAAGAACGCTGGTAGCCATGCCCTCGTTATTGGCGGCAGTATAGCCGGGCTCTTTGCAGCTCGTGTCCTGGCCGATTACTTTGAAACAGTCACGATTCTTGACCACGATATATTTCCCGTAACACCCGACCACCGCAAAGGCGTTCCACAATCATATCATGCACATGGATTGCTTGCGACCGCCTTTCCTATCCTTGAGCAGCTCTTCCCCGGTATCATGAATGATCTGCGAGCAAGCGGTGCCGCCACTGCCTTCAACACGGTTCCGGTCGCCATCGTTACTCCCAAAGGTTTGTTGCCATTGCCAAAGAACCCGGGGGAGAGCATAGCGTTTAGTCGCCCTCTGCTGGAGTGGCATATGCGCCGATATGTCTCGAAGCGATCCGAAGTCCACATCATTGTCAATACTGAAGTCATCGGACTATCTGTCACCCAGGATCGAACGCGTGTAATCGGTATCAAGATGCGCGAGCGTGGACTGGAAGGTCGCATCACCACAATGCATGCCGATCTGGTTGTTGATGCCAGTGGCCGCCATTCAAAAGCCCCACAATGGCTGGTCGAACTGGGATACGAAGCTCCGCCTGTAGAGACGATCAACTCCAATCTCAGATACGCCTCTCGTTTCTACGCTAAACCTGAGGAATTTCCCGCCGAATGGCAGAGCCTCATCGTGAGCATGCGCCCCCCTCATGAAAATGCTGGTATTATTCTCTCAGTTGACCATGAACGCTGGCATGTAACGCTAGGCGGCATGGCTGGCAACATACCCCCAACAGACGAGGAAGGCTTTCTGCAATTCGCACGCGACCTCCCTGACCCCAGCATCTATGAAGCCCTGCGTATCGCACAACCATTGACACCAATCCGTGGATACGGCACCCCGGAAAATCATTTTCGCCATTTTGAACGGATGCACCGCTGGCCCAACGGTTTCGTTGTCACCGGAGACGCCGTTTGTGCGTTCAACCCTATCTATGGTCAGGGCATGACTGTCAGTTCTCTAGATGCAATGATTCTCAAGAGGTGCTTACAGGAACAGCAGCGTTCACCCATAGCGAATTTTGAGCAGCACTTTCAGCAGCAACTCGCACCGACCATAGCCGACGCCTGGCTTCTTGCCACTAATCAGGACCTTCGTTGGCCACCAGTGAAGTTGAGAGGGGCTAATCACATCCCGGTTTTGCGTTTGCTGCATAGATATTTGGACCTGGTCCTCTTCAGCGCCATTGTCGATCCAGAGATTGCCCAGGCGTACTTCAATGTCCTGGTGCTGGCAACCCCTCCGCGCTCCTTAGTCCGCCCACGCATAGTCGTGCATGTCCTGAAAGTGGCATTCAAGCGCGCCGTCAAGCGCCTATTTTGGGGCCAAGAAGACGCTGGCTTCGGTCTCTCACAGGAAGCGCTTTCCATGCTCCGCTCCCGGGCTGGCAAAAGCAGTAAGCCAAGAATAAGTAACTAAGTTGACGTTATTGCTTGTCAGCTATCCAGATCCATTAGAAGAAAAGGAATGGCTTATTGTTAAGCAAGGAGAGACCAATGAGAAAGACAACTCTAACCATTCTTTAGAACAGTATATAGACACAACTAGAGAAGCATCTATACTAGAATTAAATGATGACCTTAGAATCTGGCTGGGTATTCATGAAGAGCAGATTAAAAAAGGAGATAAAGATATCTTTCTAAAGTATCCTCATCAACGCAGATTACTAGCCACTCTGAAATCTGGATCCGTTGCACGGAATATCTGGTATATCATCATACGAGACAACTTATTACGGATTCCCGACCTACTTTCGATGGTTTTCTACTATTGTGGGTATGATTACATCTTACGTTTTACTGTAATCCCAGGATAGGTTCTAACTCTACGGTGCATGATTTACTGCTGCTCTAACTCTGCGGTTACCCTTCGTATCAAGTCTTTGTTTGCCACTGGCTTTTGAATATAACACTCTAATTCTATTGTAGGAAATGCTGCTCGTAGTCCTTCATAGTTTTGATATGTTGCAGTCATAAAACATACCTTAACCTTATTGTCTATCTTTTTCATTTCATCATAGAGTTCATACCCATACATTTTTGGCATCTTAAAATCAAGAAGAACTATATCGTAGAGTCTGGGTTTGAAAGAGGATAATGCGAGTTCAGGATCGTTGAACGTATCGACTTGGAATAAGCCAGTGGCTTCTAGTCCTGCCTTTACCGTTAAAGTGATGTCGGGTTCATCGTCTACTGCCAAAATCCATCTTTTCTTGGTATTACTATTACTATTTTGGTCGGGCAATACCTATGATTACTGTAACAAACAAACAAATAAACAAACGCTTGGAATAAGACTAACAATATGAATCTTGTTTACCTTACTTAACGTAAGGCATTTTTTGTTTTTGCTAACTACCGTCTTCATTATTCAAATATTTTTTATGTGTTTCCATCCTAGCATAAAGAAACAGTTATGGAAACATTCCCTATTATTTAGAAATTCACCGACTTTATTCTAAGAATTCTCTTTGGGTTAAATCCGTGTTTACACCTGCTGCTGCTCGGACTCCTTCAGCAGCGGCAATAATTAATTGGGCGGGAGTAATTACAGAAGCATCGCCTGCTGCGTATACTCCTTGAGTGTTTGTTCTACCAAACAAATCTACAATAATACCGCCAAGTGGATTATATTTGCATCCTAATTGTTTACCAAAACCAGACGCTTGAACTGGTTGCGGCGCCACAAAACCACCTTTTCTCAATACGCTTTCTCCATTTTCAAAGACTATTTTCTCTATCTGTCCGTTTTTTCCTTCAAAGTTTTTAATTTTATGTTCTATTATTTTTATTCCCTTGTTCTCAAGCAAAGTTTTTTGAGCAGAATTTTGAAAGGCCTCACCATTTGTGCATACAATCAAGTCTTTAGACCAATTATAAGTAGTCTGAATAAAATTAAAAGTAGCCTGAACTTGTTCACCTATAATAACAACCAAAGGTTTATCTCCTAATTCATATCCATCACAATAGGGGCAATGAAATAAACTCTTGCCATAGTAGTCAGAAATATTTTCTATATTTGGTAAAACATCTTTTAGACCTGTAGCGATTATTATGGTCTTGGATTGATATCGTTCA
>DATFBG010000132.1:0-8700 GCA_035253945.1 Nitrososphaeraceae archaeon
CCTCCAGTACCATTAGGAGGAAACGTTGTATCACTTGATGTTTATATAGATGAAATTCCAGTCTCAAAAAAATCAATTTTTGTCGCAACGTCCGAAGATATTATCAACGCCTCCTCCTTATCCGAAGATAGACCAATTGCTTTTAAGCCATTCCAAAGTGCAAGGTTCCTAATACTGAAGGAGAGCATTTTGGAAAAGAGGAAGCATAAAGTAGCAATTTTGAGTAAGCTGGAGGGATTCGAACAGATAATTATTCCCTTCACTTTTACTGACCATGTAGCAGGACAGATCGAAAGGGTGTTTATTTCCTCCTCTGATATAATTGAGGATGATTCCTATGACACTACTACTTCCACAAATGAAGCCACGATATTCAAAAATTTCACTAATCCTTTGGTGCTTTCTGGGAAAAAGGCGTACATTGTGTGTTCTTCTAGTGGCTCACTTGCGGCTAACTGGACTTGGATGGGTGCAAGGTACGATAATGGCGGATTATATGTTCCTCCGGCCAGGGCCTTTGGTCGAATAGTGGTTGAAATCTCTACCGATGATGGTATACGCAAGAGGCTTCCAAATTTTGTTGTATCGTCGAGGCATGAGAATGGAATGTTATCTACACGACATGAACTTGCAGGGTTGCAAGTGAAAAGGACCTTGTTTGTACCGCCTGAGAATAAGGGTTTTGTGATGATAGTTAATCTTTTCGACAAACTCTTTGAGCGCTCAAAATTGAACTCAAAGAGGAAGAACGGAGATATCAAGGAGCCACCCAATAAAAGAACTGTGAGAGTTCATTTTCTGATTGACGGAAACATAACAAGCTACGGTCTGGCAGCTATCTCTCAAAGCAACTCATCAAAATTCCTAACGTCGGATAATTGCTTACGGATCGAGACCGCTTCGAGAAAGGGATTTGCTCATTACTATGGAACAATAGGAGTTGCGCCTAAAGAATTAAGACCAGTAAAGGTGTTGACAGACTCCTTTGATAACGATATGGAAATTTCGTACGACATAGAGACTAGGCCCGGCGAGGTTAGGAATCTTGCACTGATAGCGGTTGGAAGTTTCACTACTGCTGAAGATTGCATAAAAGAATTTCGCTATATGAGAGATAATTATAGAAATCTCTTTGAATGTACAAAAAATCATTTCTCGAATATGTCCTATTGTACTCTCCAGGCTTCCCAAGGATCTGATCAGAAACAAAACCCTGTCATTGCAAAATTAGTAAGAGCCTTTCAAAAGGCAAAGATGAGTATGGAGTATCTCAAAGCTAAGTATGATAAATTGGGGGTAGGTATCTGTGCGGGACTACCAAGATTCCCTAACTATTGGGCGAGAGATACGGGATGGTCGCTCAGAGGCTATCTTTCGATGGGAGATTACGATTTTGCTCTGGCTGTAATCGAGAATTTTCTTCGGCATCAGGCTAAAAGGACGACTAGCAGTGCTTTGAAAGGTGAGCTGCCCATGATCATCAGTGGAAAGGCCTTTCTGCATAGTACTACTTTTGGTTCATCGGACTCGACGTTTCTTTTCCCTTGGGCTATACGGGAATACGTGTTAGCCACTGGAAATATTTTCTATCTGAAAAGGAGGTGGCAATCAATTGCTGATTTGGTCAATTGGGGATTTTTAAAAGATTTTGACGGAGATGGATTGGTTGAACATGGATTTACTGGGATTGCAGAAAAGTTGCCAATACAGGATTCGACATGGATGGATCACATAGATAGAAGAAAAAGTGCAAATGATATCCAAGCCCTATTCTATGAGAGCCTTAGTGTAGGAAGTGAGCTTGCAGGAATCGTTGGGGATGAATACCACCAGAAACAGTGGAGTGAATCCTCAAAGGATTTACAGATAAAAATAGACTCCGAATACTGGAATGCAGAGAGGGCATTTTACTACGACACTATTCGCCGTAACGGCTCAAAAGATCCTAGTGTTAGACCAAATACCCTCGTCCTCTTATTGACCGGCGCGGTTAAGGATAGAACCAAGGCGGTATCTGTTCTCTCAAGGCTAGAACAAAATGACGTGACAACTCCTTGGGGATTAAGGACACTAAGTAGCGCGGACCCAAAATATCATCCCAGTCTATATCACGATGGCGCTGTGTGGCCACTGGTTACAGGCTGGGCCGCCGTGGCAGAACTTAAACTATCTAGGCGTGAGCAAGCGCTTTATTATTTAGAATCTATGGCAAACAGAATTTTACAAGAGAACGGTATGTTTGCCGAGACTTACAGAGGAGATAGACCTGAGCCATTTAATTCTTGCATCTTGCAAGCATGGTCTGTTGGCATGTACATTTATGCATTCCGCGAAATGATGTTAGGAATGAAAATGAATATGGCGGAGAACAAAATCCACTTAGAACCTCAGATTCCAGAATCACTGCTAAATGTTTGTGTGCCATTGAAGTTTGACCATCCGGTTTTAACAAAAGAAGGTGCGGGTAAACTGCAAGCGACCATTGAACCGGACAAAAAAAAGATAACTGCTAACTTCAAAAGCAATAATCTTGGTATTCAACCAGACATCTCTAGTAATTCTTATTCGATTAACTGATTATTAATATAAGATCTCGTGGGCTTTTTTGGAAATAAAGTTCCGCGACACATTGCACAATAATTACTATCCTTGGCCTTCCTGCCACGTTAACCTTATATGTATCTCAATTCAACTTGCACCCGAAATAATTAAGTACGCATTAATCAAATCTAGCAACAATTGACGTTCTGCAATGATAATTATAAATAAAGAAAAAATATTTCAGGAAATCAATAACCAGAAGCCACATTCGGTGGCCCTCAACGGACCAGAAGGTATAGTTGCAAAAATACAAGAACTCGCAGAGGGTATCGAAGAAACATATCATATCCCCGCTTATATTATTGGCGACACTTGCTGGGGTTCCTGCGACATAAATACTCATGCAGCCGATTTGTTGGGGGCTGACATTTTGTTCAATATTGGTCATACTATAGCCATACAGGCAATGGGTAAAAAGGTGGTAATGATTGATGCATATGACGACATAAGCTTCGATAAAGTGGCAAGGAAATGCGCTTCGGAGCTTAGAAATCACTATAGAACTATTTCATTGCTTACCGATAGTCAGCATCTCAACCAAATTTCCCTCGTAAAGAAGATATTTGAAGAATACGGCTACGAAATAATAATTGGTAAAGGAAAAGGTCAATTAAGCGATGCCCAAGTTTTTGGTTGTGAATTTTATCCTGCTCACTATCTACAAGAAAAAGTCGATGCGTATATATTTCTAGGACAAAGTATGTTTCATTCGGCGGGTATTGCAATGTCAACCGAAAGGCCTACTTATATGTTGGATCCATACTTTCAAGAGTACTCGGAAGTTACTGAGTTTGCTCAAGGTATTCACAAGAAAGGTATCTTGGCAATTTATAAGGCGCTGGACGCTAAAAAAATTGGATTAATTATTGGATTGAAGGAAGGCCAGTTTGCACAAGTGCGCGCCCTAGAATTAAAAAAAAAGTTGGAGGAACTGGGCAAGAAGGTACAGCTAATTGCATTGACAGAAATTACTGATGAACGTATCCAGATTTTTAAACAAATTGATGCCTTTATTCAAGTCGCCTGTCCTAGGATAGCTACTGACAATCACTTCAAAAGGCCGATGCTTTCGGTTCCTCAGGGCTTAGCTCTCATTAGACTGCTTAAAAATGAACCAATAGGAGATTTCTTAAAGGTTCAGCATTGGTTGTAAATATTTTACTATTATGTCACTTTGGCTTTATGTGCGTCCAGAGGTATAAGGTCATCAATGGATTCAAACCTTTGGCGGGTAATTAGCAGGTTGGAAGAAAGGTCTAAACTCGAAAGATTGGGAAAAGTGTCTGTACTCAGACAAAATATGATGCTTGCTATCACATATGAAACAGGTTTATTTTTTAATATACTTCTCAAAGCCATGAAAGCTAAACGGGCTTTAGAAATAGGGACGTCTACAGGTTACTCTGCTCTGTGGTTGGCAGAGGCACTCCTGCACAGCAAGGCTTCTAACAACAGTAGAAGGTTAGATTTAGACAGAGCACTAATAACTATCGAAAAAGATCCTATGAAAATCAAAAGAGCATCCAAAAATTTCTCTGATGCGAAGGTTAGCGATAAAATATATCTAATGCAAGGACCCGCCTTAGAAAACCTCCTCAAACTTTCTAAAAATATCCTTAATAACAAATCCCTTTTTGATTTCATTTTTCTTGATGCAGATAAGGAAAATCTCAAACAGTATTTTGACTTGGTTCTGCCAATGCTAAGGGACGGAGGTATTATTGCTACCGATAATGTACTGTATCCAAAAGACTATCGCCCAATTATGAAATCCTTTTTGAAATATGTCAGAGCCAAACCAGACATTAGGTCTGTAACAATCCCAATCGGTCATGGTGAGGAAATCACAACCAAATGTGGCTAGCCAAGAACAGCTTGGTAACGCAGGAGGTCCTTAGAGCGCAACAACCTAACTATTTAACAGAATGTTATATTAGGATCTCTTGTGGAAAAGGTAATGATGGTAAAGGCAGCTCACAAATGCGATTTTATCGCTTGACCTTTTATTCAAGTTCCTTTTTGAAGAAGCTATATTTGCGTGCTCGAAGGGTGTTATACAAAAATACGGGCTGGATAGCTATACGTAATTCAAATAGGATGTTATCTCGGAACTCTTGACTTAAGTGACTTATGCTATCCTTAATATTCTAGTGGTACTCGAGTCGATATTCTCTATCATTTTTTATTTTGGTTTGTACTACAGACTAAAATTAGTGAGTTTGTATATAATGTTATTATAGGCAGGTCTTTTAGTCTCGTTACGTCTAGAACCGAAAACAGCCCTTCTATAACGTTGAAACAGGCATCTGTAACTACGGAGCGGAAATAAAAGCAAAATAAAAATGGAATTAAAATCGTTTTGATTAAATGTAGATAGGGACAAGTGATTTTTATAAAATTAGAGGAATAATCTTATTACAGACAGTCGGCAGGGCAATTAAGTTAGATTATAGAGCAGTGATTCCGGTCTCTTTACTCAGGAAGTCGTAGGCTTCGATAACATCATAAACAAAGATTTTGCCGCTCCTGTTCGCGCCAGTACTCATTACCTCTAATATATCGTCAACTATTTTACTGGCCGTTTCATCTGTTGTGATTACCTCGATTTTGGTCTTGATTACAAATTCTGGAATATACCTTTCTATTCCCCTGCCCGGAGATACAGACTCAGTTTTTGTTCTTCCTCTGCCTCTGATCAAATGAAAATTCATGCCACCAACTCCATGTTTATGTAGGATATTATTTATCTCTACAAGACGTTCGTGCGCAAGAATTACTTCGAGCTTTTTCATACATGTCGACTCATGTAATACCTTTATTTAGCCATATCAAGTAGTCCATGACCAGAAAGGCATCCCCCGTAACCTGCATTGTTTTCTAATAATCGCACGGGCTTTCCTAGCTGCTTCCTCTTCTTTGCAAGATTTGGTTAGATACTGCATTAAAAGCTCTCCGTAGAGATTTTTTGCTCGCTCCTCTGTGAATGCTTTATAGCTTCTTGTCTTATTCCTATCACTGTTATAATTATCTTTGCCAACGTTGTCCGAAACGATAGTTTGAATTCCAAAGTTTTTTTCACCGACCCCTTTTAGTTCACTATACTCTTTTTTACATTTGGGACACATGTGATCAAAAAATGCTGTGTGGTTAGGACATGTGGTCATTTCCACAGTTGTCATCCTAAAGCTTGGATGCTATAAATATGACTGTGATTTTTTCTAATACTTTACAACTAGTTGAAAAAAGACAAAATATTACTCAATATCAATTATTGTACACATAAATCCACACCAATGTTTGGTCGATGTATGTGAATTATGAACGAGCACTTACCTTGTTTGAAGGCTGATTCCTGCATCGTAGTTCTTTAAGGTTGTATCCTTCATCTCAATGGCCTGTTCTATATCCCCAAACAGAATCTGTTCTTTATTTATATTTATAGTGATTCCATTATAGTACATATTAGCAGTTACGAAAATTTCATCGTACTCAATTTTAGCCTCAAATGATATTTTTTTTGTTGCATTACGAATCCTCAGATGTCGCGGTTCGTACTCTATGCTCCAACCCTCTCTCTTGTCTGTGCTCCAAGAATTTTCCGATACTACCCCAATTAGGTTATTTTGGGCATCAAAGAAGTTAACATCTAAAACCAAATAGAGATTATCTTCCTTTCTGATTGCAATAAGATCAAAATCATCGACCGATAGAATCCTATATGTATTGATAAACTTGGTTTTTCCTATATTTACAATTAATTCTGCTGACTTTATAGCAAAAGCATCGTTAGCATTTATCTTGTTATGTGGCTTTGTTTTGAAATCAAAAAGTTGAGTGCGGGATATCTCATGTTTGCAAAATTTTTGATTATGGTTAGGACAAATTGCTGCCATATTCTCTGGGAGAAATTCTGAAGGTTTGCTAGAAGGATTTATCTGTACGTACTCCAATAAGGGACAACCACAAATTGAGCAGCCGTAGCCAGAATCTCTTTTAAGTTGATTTTGTATGGGAATAGGGGTTGCTCCTAGAACCACAATATCTGTCAAAAACTCTCGTTGTAATGGGTATAAAAACTATAGCCAAGAACACCTTTGGCTTCCTGACTCCCCACGTATCCTGCATGGCTATAATGGGATTTACGGGATGTATACAACAGATCCCCCGAGCAACAAAGCTTTATGAAAGCATTATATATTTCACATGGCTGTAGTCTAACTCGCTCATTTCTCAAACATGTTATTCTGTCTCAACAAGATTATTGGGTTCCTTCGTAATATGGGGTATCTCACATTTTTTGTCATGGCCCTTTATATGGTCCGCGGCATTTTCTTTGTCCAGACTTTTCCCACATATTCTGCACGAGACCATAAAATACGACATTGTGTTGAATAGTTAAATGTTCTTAGAGCGGATACCCGTGATTTCAGTGGGCTATAACGAGCTGGGGCCCACCTGAGTCTAATTTTCGTTCTGAATGGGTATACAATAAAGGCATGGCAAATGAGGAAATGGAAGATGGCCGTTCAAATTTCATGAGTTTCGATCTCGTAGTGAACAGATGACTGTGCCGGATAGAGCCATTATGCATTCCTTAGTGACATCTCAGCTTGTTCTAGTGTTATAGTTATAGTTAAGATTACCAACTTCCGTGGTTAGATTACAGAAATTAATTTTTGGGAGTTAAGTCACTTGATAGTCCAAATAATTGGGGACTTTAATCGAGAAGATATTTTAACAAGATAGTGCAGCGCTCTATACACTACGATTAGATGAATAGTAATAGTAATACAAACACCGAGGAAAATAGCGAAAAGGATAATGAGAAGTATAATGAGGAGGAGGAGGATTTGGTTGAGGAATTTGGCGAGGAAGAGTTCGAGGATGACTATGGTGACGATAACGAGTAATATTAAGGCTGTCCCAACTGAAGACTTTTAGTTTTCAGCCTTCGGCCCACAGCATTTCTTCATATTATAAGTTTGAGGTTCCGTTAATACAAAGGCTTGAACGTAAACCATTTTCATGCATTCACTATGTCATTGGTTGGGCACTATAGAGAATAAGTCATATATGACATTTTTTAAGTATGTGAATATTTGTTTCATGACCCTCTCTTATTTCGTTCAGCCTTTGCTAACCCTTCTAATGTAGCGGAAAATAGGTCACTGTGCCAAAAGCAAAGTCGGCGTTTTCGAGTTTGTTGAATATATCCCCTGAGCAATAAGTCGCAGATTAACTCATGTACAATTGTAGAATTAAGACCTATTTTATGAGAGATAGATTTTTGAGTTCTAGACCTTGCTGTTATGCAATCTACGATCCGTATTTCATACCGGTAAATGACTGACTTGTTATCTAAATCATTGTATGTGTTACTATGTCCAGCACTATTTTTCAACTCATATTTATTAGTACGTTGGGCCATCAGTCAAAAAGATAACTGAATATTATGTATTTATTATTAACTGGCAGTAAATTTCTATATCCTACAAAAGGTGGGAACTTCGAGCCCGCTATTCTGGAAATATGTGATTATGCAATTTCCGATCTCATAATTATCAGTCGTCTTCGATCAGTATCTTTCCGCGCATCGTATCTGGATGCAATGAGCAATAGTATTCAAACGTCCCTGCAACTCTGGTTGCGATTGCGGTGGTAAACGATTGCTCAGTCGAGAGATAGGCAGTATTGATTTTTAATTCGTCTACAATAAAATCATGTCTCCTAAGGTCCTTGTTTAATATCAGGATCTTCTTTGGGATATCAACCTTCGCATGAATATCGGGGTTTGTCTTATTGAAGGCATTGTTCTCTGCTATTAGAGTCACGCCATCGATATTTTTTATGGCGGAGTCCTTAGGAGTATTAAGTAAATTACCAATTCCCCATAGTGCTCCGACAACCGTGAATGTAACTGCCACAACAGCAATAATATTATTACGCCACATTACTTAGAAGACTTTAGATCCGATTTATCCATTGTATCGCCATTAGTAATCAGCTATTTGGAATTTATTCACGGTCGTTTGATGTCTGCCTGAGTTTGCAGCGGAAATTTTTTACCATCCTAACTAGCCGTAGCTTGCGTATCTTTTC